>JBAZGP010000356.1:0-4104 GCA_041652835.1 Lutibacter sp.
ACGTTACCATGCAGTTTGCCGGAAAGGTCTGCAAAACTCGAAAGAAGCAGTCCGGCAAACCGTTCCCTTCGGCATGGTAACAGGCAAATATACTTAATGGCTATCCGGCTCATTGTTCAAGTTTTTCGGTTTGCGGAGAATAAAAAAGCCCATCCCGCATCGGCAAAGCCGTTTGATTTTTTTCAAAATAGAATTTACCATCCCAATTATACATTTTTACTGCCCCATAATTCAGCGATATATCCATTTTTGTTTTACTTGCAAACAAGTATATCCTCTTTTTATTCAGCATGGTTTTAACCGCATTCCTAAATGTTTCTAATCTGTTTCCGTTCTTGTAATTATTGCAAGCAAAACAAGCTGGATTTAAGTTTTCAAAATCATCAGTGCCTTTGTTGTGTTTTGGGTGTATATGGTCTATTTGCCAGTTTTTCGGCAATTCACAACCGCAATAAGCACATTTACCATTATACTTTTTAAATATTTGCTCTCTTATTTTTTTAGAAAATCCCATCCCTTCGCTTTTTTATTTGTGTTTCAATCAAAGTATGTATAAGTTTTGAACGCCACTAAGCATATTTGCCGGAGCGTTAGCGTTAATATTCGCTTTACTGTTCTGCATATTCGATTGTGTATTGAAGTTTATTAGCAATCCATTGTTTACGGCTCATTCCACTTGCCCACCAATTAACAACATCTTCCGCACTTTGGAACTCGCTGTACTTGCCCTTTTCATCTATTAGTTTTTGAACGGTGTTTATGTAAGCCTTTTTAAAGTTTGGCATATTTCTAAAATCTCTCCGCATAGTTTTTGGCGACATTGGGCAACCAACGCAACCAATTCTCTCTTGTATTTCGTAAAGCGAACATTTTTCAATTCCTCTTTCTGTTAGGAACTGCAATACTTCGCTTTTTGTCCAGTTCAAAATTGGGTGCAAAAATATTTTATCTTGCCCCTTAATGCAACTATGCTCTTGTACTTTGCGCTTGGCTCGTTTTGCGCTTTCATCGGCTGTTATTCCTGTTATTACAACCGCATCAACTCCATTGCGCTCTTTTAAGTATTCACAGCAAAACCTCGCTTGCCTTAATGGGAGCATCCCTTTTTTGTAAATGAGTTGGTACATTGTCATTTTTGGGAGCACCCACTCAACGTCTGGATAGTTTGAGCGTATAAAAGAAAGCAGTTTTCTTGGGTCAACCGAAGTTTTATAAAAGAAAGCCTTAAATTTAACACCAGCCATTTTAGCCAATTCGTAAATGACTTGGCTATCCTTACCACCCGAAAAGGCTAAATGAAAACCAAAATCGTTGTAGGTAAGGGCAAGTTTTTCTGCCTTTCTAATCAACTCAATGCTATGTTTTACTTTATCCATAATTTTAGTTTCAATCCGCTCATACTAAACGCTAACAAGCGTTAAAATTAACCATTCTGGTCGCTGACGCTTAATTTTACCGCCAGCCGTTAGGTGCAATAAAAAATAAATTTCCCACCGCACCCAACACAATCAAATTTGGTATCCTTCTGGATAGCGTGTGGCAGTTTTCTCAATTTCACCACCTTTACTAATGGTTGATTCTCCACATTTACCACATTTCATATTTGGTATTACATTGTCGTGGTAATAACGGTCATCATATCCACTATTATCCATTTCTTGGTGTCCGCAAAATTCACACTCCATTAAGGCGGTGAAATCTCTGCGATGCTGACTGATAAGTTCCTTAATTTTCATTGTTATGTTATTTAAATTTTAAGCCCACGCTAAATTTATTTTTTACAGACACCTAACAGCAGGTAGGCAAAATGCCGCTATGAGCCTGAGTGCTTTGATTTAAAGTTTGTGGTAAGCGGCACTATCGCCTACCTGCAAAACGTTATAGCCAATTAAAAGACTACTCATCGTCTGATAGTTCATCAATATTCCCATCTTGTACCCATGCTTCGCCATCATCAACAGATATTGCTGATTTAAAACCACATTCAGCACAACACCGAACTTCTTCTCCGTCTGAAAAATATTGTTCAAATTCCGTATCATTTGATTCAGGGCTTTCTGATAATACCTCTAAATTGTCGCCACAATTTGGGCAACTTTCAGCAGCAAGTATT
The DNA here is from genome assembly GCA_041652835.1 of Lutibacter sp. Lineage (GTDB taxonomy): Bacteria > Bacteroidota > Bacteroidia > Flavobacteriales > Flavobacteriaceae > Lutibacter. The sequence goes on from JBAZGP010000356.1 coordinate 2,114, forward strand.
TTCCATTCCTTTTTCATCTTGATAAAAAAATTAACTGGCTATAACAGCGCCTTCAAGTAAATCCGCTCGCTCGTGCCTCTCTCGCTTTGCGGTCTCTTCATTTAAAATTGAAAGTTGACGTTCGTACTCCGTTAACATCAATTTACAGCCAGCCGCTTTCTTAATGCATTTCACAAACACATCATTATCTTCTTTTTCGAAGATTGCAGCAACCTTTAAAAGGGCTGTAAATTTTTCATGATATTCCAACTTTATTTCTTCTAATAAATTTTTCATGCTATTTCAATTTTAAATTCTCGATCCCTTCAGGTATTTTCCGACATTTCCTTCAATCTCCTGCATCCGGGGCAACTTATCGACAATTCCCATCATCGCAAACTCATCACCCTCGTTGAACATCGTTTGCAGCCTATCGTACTGAGCCGATTCTATCCGGCTTGCATCAATGTCATTCTCAATACACCAGCGGATGAACGGTAGACACTTCTCGGCTGTACGGTTGTAATATTCCCGTGACTTATATTCCGCTGTATCTTCATCGTTGTGCGGACGTGTAACGTTGTCTTGTATCATCTGCTGGCGCGCGCTGTATAGCCATCCGGTGAGGGTGTGAACGGTGACTTTCGACACCTTTCCGTATGACCCCGAAAGTCCGGTTTGGAAAATAGCGTGTACTGTACCGGCATCCCAGGTGCGGAATTTATCGGATAATATTTCCTTCATCCGCCGGGCTATGTGCTTCCCCTGCTCATCGTCAAGACGCTGACCGAAATCATCGCCAAGCTGAAGAATCTCATCCGTTAACCACAGATTGAACCTTTCGCTGTCAAGCGTGGAAAACGGAATTGCGAATATCTGATCAATTATTTTCATCGAATAGATTAACCCGTTTGTTTAGTCCTGAAAAAGAAGTGGCTTTTTGAGGTTTTAGCTCAAATATTCCAGCCCAGTTGTTTGACATGGATTCATCAATTATTTTTCGCGCAACTTCCGGACTATTCCCGGAGAGGTTTTTAAGTTTTGAAATGAATGCATTGATTGATTTCTGATTTTTGTACGATTCCCTACGACTTTTTTTATATTCCAACCATTCAGAAATAACATCCTTGAAATCTCCATTAATGTCAGCATTAATTAATGCTGCATTATTTGTTTTCAATTTCAATTTACTTTCAATTTCAATTTGCGTACAAGTGTGTGTATTATTCGGATTATTGTTTACATTTATTGTAATAATGTTGACATTATCCCGAAATTCAAGATTTATGAGCAGATATTCTTTGAATACATCAACTTGTTTATATCGTGATGTGATTTCAAAATACCGTTTTTGGATACCCTTTGAAGTAAGAATATTGAACCTGTCAAAAAGGGATTTTTCAAAGAATCCGCGTTTGGCCAATTCCTTCACAATGTCGCTCACTAACGTAGGGGTAATTCCATCACCCGCGCGTTTCGCAAGGAGTGTGCATTCATCTTCATTCCAGTTGGTATAATATCCGCTTCTATATATCTTACAGAGCAGTCGGATTGCTATAATTTCACCCTTTATTCCAAACCTGGCAGATGTAAACTCTATTTTTTCATCGTTGAAAAAGTCAACATCGAATGGGAAATAGTCAATTCCGACTTTATTTGTTCGTGCCATTTTATTCCTCTTTTTTCGGAGCCGGGATTTTTTCAAGGAGGATCATCGCTGCCTGTACTTTCTTCCGGAATAGCTTGTCGGATTTCAGGAGGGTTTCAACGGTTTCGCCTGCATAGTGGGCTGTTGAATGGTCTTTCCCGAACATCTTCCCTGCTTCCCGTTCAGTTTTTTTATGGTACTTCATGTAATACCACATCATCACCTGGCGGGCTTCGACATATTCACGCTTCCGTGACCGGCTTTTCATTTCTTCGATGGTAACCCCGAAATGATTGGCTATTATTTCCTCGTGAGTTAATACTCCCGGACGTATCATGTAGGTCATTTTCTTTCACAATAAAAT
>JBAZGP010000357.1:0-4070 GCA_041652835.1 Lutibacter sp.
GCAACCCGCGGTGAACGTGACGTGGCCGCGGATATTTATTCAACCATCGCTCGGCACTTCGGCTGTGCGTGAGCACGTTGTATGAAATTTTGCAAACTTTTTAATTTATAGTTTTTCGGCCCACAAAAACAGTTGCGCGTCGTGCGCAACAAAACCAAGAGGAAGAAATGAATGAGCTGGCTCTTTTCGCAGGCGCTGGTGGTGGAATACTCGGAGGGTTGCTCCTCGGATGGAGAACAGTTTGCGCCGTCGAATTTGACGAACACGCCCGCAATGTTCTTATCGCAAGGCAAAACGACGGAAGTCTTGAACCTTTCCCGATTTGGGATGATGTGCGAAGTTTTGACGGAAAGCCTTGGCACGGCATTATTGATGTCATTTCAGGCGGCTTTCCGTGCCAAGACATTTCAAGTGCCGGACATGGTGCAGGTCTTGACGGAGAAAGAAGTGGACTGTGGACAGAAATGGCCAGAATCATTTGCGAGGTACGACCACGATTCTGCCTCGTGGAGAACAGCCCAAACCTCACTTTTCGGGGGCTTGGCAGAGTTCTTGGAGACTTGGCCGAAATGGGGTATGATGCGCGCTGGGGAGTGCTCGGAGCTTGCCATGTCGGGAATCCCCATGCCAGAGAGCGTATCTGGATTGTTGCCGACAATTGTTCGGAACGAGGGGATGGCATTTTTGGGCGGCCCTATTCGCAACTCCGAAACGTGGTCAAACACTTCGAGGCTGTCACATTATCTCATCGGCCTTTGGAAGCATTTCAAAGAGAGGGAAATGAATGGGAGAATAAAACAGAAGATTGCTTGCCACCCTATCTTTGCAGAGTGGATGATGGGACTGCCGAAAATGTGGAGCGACTTGCAAGAGTTGGAAACATGCAATCTCCTCAAGTGGTTAGAAAAGCATGGCACGTCCTGTGCCAAGAAATTGGGCCGAAAAAAGAATAATATGGTAGTTTGCAAAACATCATACAACAGCGCCATGCTGCAAGGGCTAAAGCCACATGCCGGAGGAACCGGCACGTCAGCATAGCGCAAACGTTGCCTGCAATTTGCGGCTGACCATATTATAGTCAAAACGAAAGGAATAAACAGTATGCGTGCTACAAAGGTTTATTTCGAGCGCACTAAATCATTACCTGGTTTTTGCAACCGAAAGTGCGGTATCGAATTGGAGGTTGGTGAAGGTGAAAAGGCTGCCGATGTTCTCTGTAAAGCTGAAATATTCGTAGCCAATGCGTTGAACGAGTCGCCTACTCCTGAACAAATGGGTGTTGCGCTCGAAATCGTTAAGCTCGGCACTTCGGTGGACGAGCTACCATTTTAGTCGTTTTGAAGGTTGAATGCGGAGCAGCCGCAAACAGTCAGCTAACACGTAAAGCATGTCATGCCCAAAGCGGCACGAACATGCGTTTACGAAACGTTGGGCGAAATGCCCATTTTGAAAACATTTATTATAGGTGGCACAAATGAAAGTAAAGGCAAAGGTTCGTCGCAATATAGACCGCTGTTGCTGTGGTGGAAATAATGAGGATCGTCTCGAAGGAGTGGACAGGCGAAGAGTGTGCCGCAGTACATTGCGGAAGCAAAATGGGCACATCGCCCAACAGCCGCATGTGTAAACGAGTACGCATCCACAGTGCGGCAAACGTCAACACGTTGTAATCAAAATGCGGTTCTTTTAAATTATATGATGGTGTGTAAATAAAAATGAGTAAAACCGAAGCTTTTTTAACATTATTTTTAATTGCTGATTGTATAGTATTTTGGGTTTTGGGCACAATTGTAATTAATCGCAATAAAAGATTGAAGAAAGAAAAAAGGTTGAAATGAAATACATTATTTTAATAATATCCGCAATTATTTTAATTTTTCATTTTGTAAATATTGAAGCAGACTTTCCGCCCTGTTTTATTGATGGAGGTTTTCCATACACCGATGAGGGATGGTATTCAAATGCAGCTTTCAACGGAATAGTAAAAAATGATATTAGCCCATCTTTATTAATGCCTATTCATTCTATTATTAGAGTCCCATTGTTTTACTTTTTTGGTAGCTCATTGGCTTTAAATAGATCAATAACAGTATTGTTTTTAATTGCTACTATAATATTAGTGGGAATGTTCGCATATAAAAAATATGGTTTATTATCTTCAAGTATTTCTATTTTGTACATATCGTGTTCGTGGCATTTGTTTGCATATTCACGGATCGGACAATCTGAAATTGAGGCCATGTTTTTTATTATGCTGTCGGTAATACTTGCAGATAGTAGACGCTCGTTTTTATCTGGAATTGCTATATCATTTGCAATGCTAACTAAAACTTCTGCGATATTTTCGGTTATTCCAATTGCATTATTTTTTTACAAAGACAACAAAAACCTGTTAATGTATTTTATTGCATTTTTTGTTGCGTATATTCCAATAATTGCTTTCTCTTATATGGTGTATCCAATTGAATTTGTTCAATATTTTAAAAGTAATTTTATTACAGATAGATCTACTTTTTCTTTACTCAATATATATAATACATTAATTAAGAGTCTGTCCTATAACATTCAATGTGTGGCAATAATACTTTGCTTTCTGTTTTCATTTAATAATAACAAAAAATATTCAACAGTATTATTTTCGATGGTTTTTATTTTTGTTGTCATGTTGTCTTGTAATGTTTATCATCCAAATAGATATTTTTTATTTTTAATGTTACCTACCGCATTGATGTTGTCTACTTTTGTAAACAATCTAAATAAATTCCAATTAAGTTTTTTAATAATAATTATACTTCTTCAGATAGTTGATATTTCGGTCTATGTTTTTAATCCAACGCATGAACTTAGAAACATGGCTTATGATATTAAGGTGTGTGTTAAAAAAGATAAATTATGTGGATTATCAGCAAATACTATTTCATTGGCTACAGGCATCAAATCAGTAGGAATCCTAAGCGATACCTTGTTGAATCAATTTGAACCAGATTATTATTTGCATGATATGTCACATAATCCTACATGTAAATATATTTTAAATAGTAAAGTGGTTCAAATAAGGCAACCATATAAAGTTGGAAATAAAGTATTTGTTTTGTATAAGTTAAATTAAAATGTCAAAAGAATCTTTTAGCGTAATACTATTTATGGCAGGTCTTATTTTTTGTGCTTTTTTATTGGGTAATATAGTTGATTTTAAACTTATTGAAGGAAGGTGAATTATGAAGACTTTTATTGCTGTTATTTGTTTATTCGTATTTACAAATGCTGAAGATTATATATCAACATCGGCCGATTCATTATATTTTAAAGTAGGTATCAACCAGAATAATTATCGGGATACTATAACACTGAGAGGACGTATGTACTTGATTACCGATACAACTGATTTTTATTCCATATTATTAATGGTTTTGAGATCCCATGAAAATGAAATTAAAAAACTTAAAAAAGAAATTAAAATAATCAACAAAGGAAGGTAATTTATGATACTATGGTTAGGTCTCTCGCTTGGTGCGAATGCGGTATTTACATTCATTTTTTGTTGTGTTTTTATTAAGAAGAATAATAGTAATTACGATAAAAACAATGAAAGAATATTAGAGTTACTTTTCGAAAAAACAGAACACGTAAAAAGGATTGCCGATTCAATTGAATCGATTGCAGATATTTATTTTGAAATAAATAATAGAAAAGAGGGTCTATGAAAGTAACGTCAATAAGTCTCAAAAGAACCTATGGAAATTATCAAAACATCGGCATGTCTGCAGATGTTGAAGACGGTGAAGATGTTTCGGAAGCTGTTAAAAAATTGGAATCGGTTATTGATCAGCAAATCAATTCTAATAGAGCAGTGGATCAGGCAACTTCTGATATAAACATTCTTAATCACCAATCAAATTGTTTGAAAGGTGATGTTGAAAGATTGGAGGAGCGCAAGAACGAGCTTGTGGAATGGTTCAAATCAAAAGGGCCAAACATTGACAATTACAACAATTTACCATTTTAATTGAAATAAAATAAATAGAAAAGAGGCTCAATGAAAAAATAACTCACTTGTTTATTCAATCCCC
>JBAZGP010000358.1:0-399 GCA_041652835.1 Lutibacter sp.
TTTTGAAAAAAGTTAGAACTGGTCTTGATGTATTAATAACTGATAGTAATCTTCAAAAACTATTTAATGGTAACGTAGCATTACTATGCCATAACGCATCTATTGATTCAACTTTTACTCATGCCGCATTCAAATTTAAAGAAATATTTGGCTCAAGATTTATTAAAATATTTGGCCCTCAACACGGTTTTTCGACTAATGCTCAGGATAATATGATTGAAACTGATCACTACATCCATCCATATTTTAGTATCCCCATATATTCTCTCTATTCTGAAACCCGTATCCCTACAGATGAAATGCTGGAAGGAATAGAACACTTATTCGTTGATTTACAAGATATTGGAGCCCGAATGTACACATATATTTATACACTAACACTGTTACTGGAAAAATGTA
>JBAZGP010000358.1:409-4051 GCA_041652835.1 Lutibacter sp.
GTTATCGTACTTGATCGTCCAAATCCAATTAATGGTATTGATATTGAAGGTAATATATTAGAACCCGAATTTAAATCATTTATTGGTCGGCATCCAATTCCTGTTAGACATGGAATAACTATTGGAGAAGTTGCCCTAATGCATCAAAATTTATGGACTAAAGACAAAATAAATCTTAAAGTAATAAAAATGCTTAATTGGAAAAGAGAAATGTTTTTTGAAGACACAAAATTACCTTGGTTTTTACCTTCTCCAAATCTTGCGAGAACAGAAAGTACCCTTACATTTTCTTCCATAGTACCATTTGAGGCTACTAACTTAAGTGAAGGACGTGGGACAGTACAACCATTGGAAATAGTTGGACATCCAAAAATAGAGCCTTTTTCATTTTATAAAAATCATTTATTGAGTAGTATAAAAAAATCAAAATTAGAAGGTTTTGTTCTTCGTCCTATAACATTTCTACCTACTTTTGACAAGAATATAAATGAAGTTTGTGGAGGCTTTCAAATTCATATTACAAACAAAAAATTATATAAACCTTGGAGGGTTGGACAATTCATAATGCGTGAATTATATTATCATTTAGAAAATAACTTTGAATGGAGAAACCCTCCTTTTGAATACAACTATACTCAACTACCCATTGATGTTATTAATGGCAGCAACAAATTAAGGTATTGGATTGAGAATAATGAAAGTATCGATATGTTAGATTCTTTTGAAAACTTACACGATTATAAATTACAACTTAACGAAATAAAAATATATTAATAACCTCCTGAAATTTATAAATGAATTCTACACTAATCTTAATAATCATAATATCTTATTTTGGGGTATTAATGCTAATATCTCACTTCACTTCAAAAAACTCAAGTGATGACTCTTTCTTCACAGGCGACAGAAAATCACCTTGGCAAATAGTTGCATTTGGAATGATTGGCGCTGTAATTTCAGGTGTTACTTTTGTGTCTATCCCAGGTATGGTTGGCACTAATTATTTTTACTATTTACAGTTTGTATTTGGAAACGTTATTGGATATATATTTATTACTTATGTTCTTCTACCAATCTATTTCGATTTAAAATTAGTCTCAATATATACCTATTTAGAAGCGAGGTTTGGAATTAAAACATACAAAACAGGATCACTGTTTTTTTTAATATCGCAGTCATTTGGAGCAGCCCTCAGATTACTACTTGCTGCAAAAATTTTACAATATGCGGTATTTGAATCTTTTCATATTCCTTTTTACTTAACAGTCCTTATTATATTACTTCTAATATGGTTATACACACACAAATCTGGCATTAAAACTATTGTTTGGACAGATACACTTCAAACATTTTTCTTGCTTATGGCTGTAATTGTATCAATATATGTTGTTAAGGACTCTTTAAACCTAAGTTTTTCAGAAACCATTACATCCGTAACCAATCATAAATATTTTAAGGTTTTTGATTGGGATTTCAATTCAGGCAGCAACTTCTTTAAACAATTTATTTCAGGAATACTAATCGCTGTTGCAATGATAGGGCTAGATCAAAATATGATGCAAAAAACCCTTACTTGTAAAACCAAAAAAGAAGCTCAAAAGAACATATTAACTTTTAGCTTAATTTTAGCGGTTACTCAATTCCTCTTTTTAGGGTTGGGCGTTATGCTATACTTATATGCTGAAAAGTTTGGCATTCAATTAGAAGTTGAAAACGGAAAATTTATTAATACAGATTCTTTATTTCCGCTACTTTCCTTAAATCATTTTGGAACTATCGCTAGCATTAGTTTTATTTTAGGAATAACCGCAGCTTCTTTTTCAAGTGCAGATTCTGCTCTAACAGCCTTAACAACTTCTTTTACTTACGATTTTTTAGACATCCAACATAAAAGCTCAAAAGATAAAAAGCGTTTAAAAAACATAGTATTATTTGGATTTTCAGCAGTAATATTTTTAATAATAATGCTCTTTTCTGAAAGTAAAGGAGATGTGATTTCGACAATATTCACTGTAGCCGGATATACTTATGGACCGTTATTAGGTTTGTATTTATTTGGAATTTTCACAAAAATAAAAATAAAAGATGCTGCAGTTCCATATATATGCATTCTAATGCCAATTATAACGTATTTCTTAAATTATATTTTTATAACCAAGTTCTCATTCGATTTAGGTTTTATGAATATCTTAGTAAACGCATCATTAACAATTTTAAGTTTAATTATTGTACAAAACAAAAATGAAAAATAAACAAACAACAGAACAATCTTCAAATTATAACAATCTTGAAAAAATGAACACCTTTGAGTTGCTCTCAAATATAAATGCTGAAGACAAAACTGTTCCTTTTGCAATAGAAAAAGCAATTCCTTCAATTGAAAAATTAGTAAATGTTATTTATGCTAAAATGAGTGAAGGTGGCAGGTTATTTTATATTGGAGCTGGAACTAGCGGAAGATTAGGAGTTCTTGACGCATCTGAATGCCCTCCAACATACGGCGTATCAGACGATTGGGTAATCGGGTTAATTGCAGGTGGAGATGTTGCTCTAAGAAAAGCAATTGAAAATGCTGAAGATGACGCAAATTTAGCTTGGGCAGATTTAGGTAAATATAACATTACAGACAAAGATATTTTAATTGGTATTGCTGCTTCTGGAACTACTCCTTATGTAATTGGTGGACTCCAAAAAGCAAAACAATATAATATTATTACCGGATGTATTGTTTGCAATAATAATAGTCCTTTATCTTTAGTCGCTGATTATCCTATTGAACTTATTGTGGGTCCTGAATTTGTAACAGGAAGCACAAGAATGAAAGCAGGTACAGCCCAAAAACTTGTGTTAAATATGATCTCTACATCTGTAATGATTAAATTAGGTAGAGTGAAAGACAATAAAATGGTTAACATGCAATTGTCTAATAAAAAGTTAGTGAATCGTGGTGTTGAAATGCTGATGGAAGAACTTCATATTGAAGAATCTTTAGCGAATGAGCTTATAGAAAACCATAAAAGCGTAAAAAAAGTTTTAGATCTTTATAAAAAAAAATTTATATAAATTGAAGGACGCTACAAAATATATTATTGGGGTAATGAGCGGTACTTCCTTAGACGGAATAGACATTGCCTATGTTAAAATTGAAAATAAAAAATCCTTTCATTTTGAGATATTAACCGCTAAAACCATCCCTTACACTACTGAATGGAAATTGGCTTTAAAAAATGGTTTTCATTTATCGGGAGAAGAACTCACAAAATTGGATGCCGATTACGGCGTATATTTAGGAAAAACCATCTTATATTTCATCAATGAAAATAGCATTTTAAAGGTTGATTTTATTGCTTCCCACGGACATACCATTTTCCACAATCCAGAAAAACATTACACGCTCCAAATTGGAAACGGCCCTTATATAACTTCAATTACAGGCATAAAAACCATTTGCAATTTTAGAGTTCAGGATGTGGCTTTGGGCGGACAAGGAGCGCCTTTAGTGCCTATTGGTGATGAATTTTTGTTTTCTGAATACGATTATTGCTTAAATCTTGGCGGTTTTTCAAATATTTCATTCTCTGAAAATAAGCAACGGATTGCGTTTGATATTTGTCCAGTTAACATAGTTTTAAATCATTATGT
>JBAZGP010000359.1:0-4042 GCA_041652835.1 Lutibacter sp.
TTCACTTTGTTGTTCTACTTCTTCTGTTTTAGTTTTTATTTCTTTAAATCCCTCACTAATTTTTTGTTTAAACGTAGAAAAATCTTGTTTTATACTCTCAAACAAGGAAGGCAGTTCGGTCCTTGTTAAATCATTTTTCGCGTTTTCTTTGTTAGTATTTCCGGAAAAAGACAAAAGCCAAACGATTATAACTATTATCATTACAAAAGCACTTGCTAACCACAAAATAAAAACTCTGGTTTTTTTGGGCTTATTTTGTAATTTTTCTATAATGTCCATGCCTGTCTATGTCAATTTCATTATCACTATTTTCATGTCCTCTCCTATGTCAGTTTTTTTAACATTATATTCATCCGTTGTTTCCGGCTCCACTCCAATTTCCTTTAAAAAATCGTCTACTTTATCTAATTTTTTAACATCAGCTGGAACTTTGTAGTGCATAGGAATGGCGATGCTGGGTTCAATTTGATTTATAATCTTAACCGCGCCTTCACCATTAATGGTACAATCGCCACCAACTGGCACCATTAAAATATCAATTTCTCCTATTTTATCAAGTTGTGTGTCGGCTAACTCTTTTTGGCCCAAATCTCCTAGATGACAGATTTTCATGTCTTCGGCCTCTATAATGTATACCGTATTAATACCGTTTTCACTGCCCTTGGAATTGTCGTGATAAGAATATACGCCCCTTACTGGAACTCCTTTTACGTCATATTCGCCTGGACCGTTAATTACAAACGGGGTTCCGCTTACTGTTTTTAAATTATTGTGATCGTGGTGATTATGGGTAATTAAAACAATATCGGCATTACCACGCGGTGGAGTTAGTCCTGTCTCTTTGTCAAACTGATCAATAAGAATAGTAATTTTTTCACCTGTATTTGATTTAACCAAAAGTTTAAAACAACTTCGGCCATGCCAAGTAATTTTCATATAAATTTATTTTAACATAAATTAATTTTCAAAACAAATTTGCCAAATTATTTTAAATACATTATACTAAAAATACTACGCGAGGCACTGTTACTTCGACCAGCGCTAAGCGTAATAATAATTAACTGTCGGAGTTTTTCTATTTATGAAAACTATAAAAACAGAAAATAAAGGCTCAGCATTAATGCAGAGCTTCTTAGAAAAAGAAACTTTTAACATCCCAAAAACAGGCGATGTTGTTGAAGGAAAAATTATTGCTTTAAAGCCAAGCATTATTTATCTTGATTTGGGCAACTTTAAAAGTGGCGTTATTTTGGGAAGTGAAATAAAAAAACATCCATTTGAATTCCGTAAAATAAAATTAAACGACATAATTACTGTCAAAATTTTATCGATTGATAACGAAGATGGATACGTTGAAGTTTCACTTTTAAAGGCCGGTGAAGAAAAAGCATGGCAAGGACTTCGAGATAAAATGGAAAAAGCCGAAGTTATTGATGCTTTAGTCACTAAAGCAAATAAGGGAGGATTGATGATTGAGGTTGAAGGGATAGAAGCGTTTATGCCCGTTTCTCAATTATCCTCAGCGCACTATCCGAGGGTTGAGGGTGGGGATAAAACCAGAATACTTTCCGAACTAAATAAGCTTGTTAACCAAACATTAAAAGTTAAAATTATTGACCTAAACACTCGCGAAAAGAAACTAATTGTTTCTGAAAAAGCAACCGAAGAGAAAAAATTAAAAATTGCTTTAGAAAAATATAAAATTGGTGATACTGTTGAAGGCACAATCACTGGCATTGTTGATTTTGGAGCATTTATTAAGTTTGATGACCTAGAAGGACTGATTCACATTTCAGAAATGGACTGGCAAATTATTAACAACCCAACCGAAATCTTTAAAGTCGGAGATAGCGTTCAAGCAAAAATAATTGAAATTGAAGGAGATAGGGTTTCCTTATCTACGCGCGCTTTAAAAGAAAATCCATGGGCAAAAGTTGAAGAAAAATATCAAGTAGATCAGGTTGTCAAAGGAACCGTCACAAAATTTAATCCTTTTGGTGCTTTTGTAAAGATAGATAAAAACATCCAAGGATTGACTCATATTTCTGAGTTTGGCACCGAAAAGAAAATGGAAGAAGTGCTAGAAATTGGAAAAGAATATGATTTTAAAATCATATCATTAAAACCCTCAGAATACCGTATGGCACTAAAACCAGTTGTCGAATAATAAAAAACTGCCAACTATAAAAATTCAGACATTAATAGGGTCTGAATTTTTGTTTGAAAAATATCTAAAATGTGTTATATTATGATTATTATGAAAACATTTATTAAAAACATTTTAATCGCATTTTTTGTACTGCTTGTGATTTCAAGTATTTTTACAATTTATAATTCATCTTATGATTCAATTGAAACAATCCCCTTAAATCAGGTTGTGTCCTTAATCAACGAAGACCAGGTAGATAGAATAATAATTCAAGAGAATAAACTAGAAATTAACCTAAAAGATAACACACAAAAGCTTAGTCAAAAGGAAGGCGAATTAGGATTAAGTGAAACCCTAAACAACTTAGGAGTTGATGCAAACAAATTAAAAAGTGTGGCGTTTGAAATAAAAGATGCTTCAGGTTTTGGATACTGGTTAAACATAATTTTACCGTTTCTTTTGCCGTTCCTGCTTATTGGCGCATTTATTTGGTTTATGTTTAAACAGGCGCAAAAAGGACAAACTCAAGCATTGTCTTTCGGAAAATCAAATGCAAAACTTAATCAGCCAGAAAAAGGTAAAAAGGTTACATTTAAAGATGTTGCTGGAATTGAACAAGCAAAAGAAGAATTAAAAGAAATTGTTGAATTTTTAAAAACTCCTAAAAAGTTTATTGATATTGGTGCAAAAATTCCGCGAGGAGTCTTGTTAATGGGACCTCCGGGATGTGGAAAAACTTTATTAGCAAGAGCTGTTGCCGGAGAAAGCGATGTTCCATTCTTTCATATTTCGGGTTCTGAATTTGTAGAAATGTTTGTCGGCGTTGGTGCGTCTAGGGTGAGAGATTTATTTTTAACCGCCAAAAAATTTGCACCAGCAATTATTTTTATTGATGAAATTGATGCTGTTGGCAGACATCGTGGCGCAGGACTAGGTGGCGGACACGATGAACGTGAACAAACCTTAAATCAAATTTTGGTTGAAATGGATGGGTTTGATAATGATACAAATTTAATCGTCATAGCGGCAACAAATAGGCCCGATATCCTTGATCCAGCATTACTGCGACCAGGAAGATTTGACCGAAGAGTTATTCTAGACATGCCCGATATAAATGAACGTGAAGATATTTTAAAAATTCATTCCAAAAACAAGAAATTTACTGAAGACGTAAATATGAGACAATTAGCAGAAAGAACTCCCGGATTTTCAGGAGCCGATTTAGCTAATCTGGTAAACGAAGCGGCAATATTAGCGGCAAGAAAAAATCAAAAAACAATTAATCAACTACATTTGATAAATTCAATTGAAAAAGTATTGCTTGGCCCAGAAAGAAAAAGTCACATCTTTACCAAAAAAGAAAAAGAGATTGCAGCTTATCATGAGGCCGGACACGCATTAACCAGTGCGAGTTTAAAGCACATGGATCCAGTACACAAAGTTTCAATCATTGGTCGTGGTAGAGCGGGCGGATACACATTAAAAATGCCATTAGAAGACAAGCACTTACACTCTAAATCTGAATTTATTGAAGAATTGTCTGTTTTGTTGGGAGGATATTGTGCCGAAAAATTAATTTTTAATGAAATTACAACTGGTGCGTCTAATGATTTAAGGGTCGCTTCTGAATTGGCCAAGGATTTAGTTACAAAATATGGAATGTCTGACACGCTTGGCCCAATCGCATTTGGCGACCACGAAGATTTGGTGTTTTTGGGTAAAGAAATTTCTGAAGGAAGAAACTATTCGGAGAAGATAGCGTCAGAAATTGACGAAGAAATCAAAAAGTTTATCCGTTCTGCACAAATTGTAACCGCAAAAATACTTAAACAGAAAAAAAATAAACTTACTCAACTCGCAAAAGAACTTATCGAAAAAGAAACTATTGAAAAG
>JBAZGP010000360.1:0-4042 GCA_041652835.1 Lutibacter sp.
AATACTTGCAACTATATCTAAATGAATTTGTTTACAAACTAAATCGAAGATATTTTGGAGAGCGAATCTTTGATAGACTCGTTATTGCCAATATAACAGGGTTATGAATGATTACGGATATACAATAAATATAAATTGTAAAATTATAATTGTATGAAAGTATTAATATTATATGATTACCCTCCTTCACCGGGAGGGCTTGCGACTCAGGGAGATCTGTTATATAAAGGTCTGTTGGAAATGGGAATTGATGCTCACGCTGTTAATTTTGAATCGGAACAAGAAAAGGAATGGTATTTTCGTTGGTTTAAGCCAGATGTTGTTGTTGGTATTGGTTATTGGGGACATACGCCACAATTGGTTCTTCATCCACAAAAATTTGGAGCTCTTGCTATCCCTTGGCTGGTTGCCGACGGCTATATTAGTAATTATCAAGACACCTTAAACGCCCTTCCACTTATCTTAGTAACTTCAAATTGGGTTAAGGAAATGTATGTTCGAGATGGGATAAATGGAGATAATATAGAGGTATTACCTGTTGGTTGTGATACAGATACTTTTAATATTTTTAAAAAAGATGACCCAAAAATTTTAGCCGTACGCGAAGCATTGGGAATTTCACCCAACCAACTCATGGTATTAACTGTGGGTGGAGATGCCGCTTCAAAAGGCGCCCAAGAAGTTATGCGGGCACTTGCCATAATTAAAAATAAAGTACCCGATTGGAAGTATGTTTGCAAAGTTTGGCCTCAGGAACGAACCAAACTACAAAATAAAGCGGATATGGAATTGGCAAATCAATTAGGCATTGAAAAAAACATTACTTACACATCAAGTAAAATCTCACGCAATTTTATGCCATACTTAATAGGTGCGTGTGATATCTATGCTGCGCCTTCAAGACTTGAAGGTTTTGGAATGCCACAGGTAGAGGCAGGAGCCTGTGGAAAACCGGTAATTGGCATCAATGCTATGGGAATGTTAGATACGCTCGTTCATAACAAAACGGCACTTCTGGCAAATGTAGCACAGAAAATTATTGTAAATGAAGTGATTCTTGGTAAAGAATCGGGTTATGAAGACCAAACTAGGATCTTATTTGATGTTCCGCGAACAGTAGATTACCGAGCAAGTGTTCATGATATTTCCAACTATTTAACGACTCTTATGAATGATGCACCATTACGAGAAAAAATGGGTATTGCCGGAAGAAAGCGTGCCGTTGAAAATTTTGATTACCGTGTAGTCGCGAAACGGTTTATGAAAATAATGAACGAAAGATTAGGAATAACATAATTTAATAAAATCATGCTAAAAGTAAACTGGAGTGAAATAGAAGTAGCTAAAAAGGCTGCTCTTGAAGTGTTAATACATAATTCTCACGGGCCTTATGGTGGTCTTCCGCGTACAGCAGGCTGGGGATATCCCGAGCCATACACAAGAGATTTAATGTTTTCTATATTGGGAATTGCTGTATCCAACAATAAAAAATTATTAGCCAGCATACAAAAAGTGTTAAAAACTTTGGCAAAAAATCAAACTAAACACGGCCATATTCCTTCATTGGTGCACGACAATGGTAACCGTGGTGCCAGTGACACAACGCCATTATTCTTGCTTGGTGTTGCTGTCTTCAGAAAAGTAACTGGTGATAATGATTTTCTTCAGGAATCCGTCAAAAAAGCTATGGATTGGATGGAATATCAATGTCCATTAGATTTGTATTTGGTTGCGCAACAACCAACAAGCGATTGGAGAGATGAACAATGGGTACTTGGGTATGGGCTTTATGTCAATACTATTGTGTACAGTTACCTCCGGCTTCTGGGTCAAAATGAAAGAGCAGGTAAAATGCGTAAAGAAATGAAGAATTTTACAAACTCGGGAATCGCTGAGTCAGGTTCTGTAAGTGAAGGCTTCACCATTAAACAAAAACCATACTATGCATTCTGGTCTTATAAAATTTATAGTAGTGAACGCTTTGATCTTCTTGGAAACAGTATTGCCATTCTTTCAGGAATTGCATCAGTTTCAAGGGCTAAAAAAATAATTTCTTGGGTTGAAGGCGAGTGTGCATCTATGATAAAAAAAGGTGAACTTGTCGTTAACTTGCCTCCTAATTTTTTTCCATTTATTAAACCGGAAGATTCCGATTGGCGATTGCGCTATGAAATTTATAACAAGCCTGGAGAATACCATAATGGAGGTATTTGGCCTTTTATTTGCGGATTTTATGTTGCCGCCTTAGTTGCCGCTAAAAAATACAAGCTCGCAGAAAAAAAGCTGGTGGAGCTTACTCATTTGATGAAAGTTTCTAAAAACAAAGATTTGGATTATGGATTTAACGAATGGTTTAAAGCACAAGACGGCAAAGCAATGGGAAATGACTGGCAAACTTGGTCTGCAGCGCTTTACCTTTATGCCGCAAAATGTGTTGAGGAAAGAAGCACTCCATTTTTTGATGAAATAAGAATATAATTTTATACGCCAGAAGAATTTTAATAAAAAAGTCCGTCATTTCTTTAGTGCTTTTGTGCAGGCGGAGAGACTTCTTTCGGCTTCTCACGACTAATTTAGGAATTTGAATAATGTCCAATTGTTTAAAAAGGTTATTTTTGCAATCAATTGACATCAATTCAGGTATTAAACTTAGAGTAACTACTTGTTCATCAACTATTTTAAGGTTTCTTCCTGCGCTTATGGAATTATTAAGCTCAATATTAAAGGACTTGTAAACCTCTTAAATAATTTTTTTACTATATTTGGCAGGGATATTGATTGATTTTTAAACTTCAATATGCTTATTTTCAGCATATTGACCGACACCTATTTAATTTATTTTACACTAAAAATTGTATCCAACAGGTTAAAAAGAACAATGTTACATTTCGTTTTCCAAATAAACATTAAATTTGGGAATTAAAAAAAGTATCCCTTAAAGCAAAGATTACCAAAACACCTAAACCTTATAAAAAATTTAATTTACCATAAATGAAAAAACCATTTCTAATTTTAATCTTTGTTTGCATCCTAATAAATACAACTAAACTGTTTCCACAACAAATGCAGGGTGGAGAAATGATGCAATCTCAAATAAATCCAGAAAATATGGCCGGAATTTTACTGTATGATTCTGATGAAATCATAAAGAAAATAAAGGTAAAAAGTTCGTCTCAACAAACCACAATCATAAAAGCTATTTCAAAGTATAACAACAAAATAAATGAAATAAAAGCATTTAATTTCGAAACATTTACGAAAGTGAAAACCTTTTTAGACAAGGAAAGAAATGAGACAATGCTAAATCGTGACAACCTTGCCATGAAAGAAGCTAAAATAGAGGCAGATGAAATGCTATTTCCTATCCGAGAAAAAGTTCAGGAACAACAAACGATAATAAACACTGTATTTGAAAAAGAACTTTCACCGAAACAATACAGTACTTGGCTTAAATACCAAGAAAAAAAGCAGAATGGATTAAAGTCCAAAACTCCTGAAAATACGCAAATGCAAGGGAATGGACAACAACCAAGAGGTACAGGTCAAAAACAAGGAATGGGCAGAGGTGGCTTTTAAAAAGTGTTTATATATCAAATAAAAGAAGTCCTTCATCTCTTTATCTCTTTTGTGTGGTGGAGAGACTTCCCTCGACTCCGAAAGATTTTGGAGTTCTTGCCGCTCCGTTATCAATTCTTTTAAAATTTTGCCATAAAAAAAGATTCTTCGTCCTTTCAGCCCCTTAGACGATATTATGAGCGCCACCAAAATCCATTTTGCTCTAACGGAATGTATGCTAAAATAAACGATCTTAGAAAAATTATATCTATAGTTGTAAAATTTAAGGTTTTATCAAAGTAACAGATAAAGGCATCAACTTAAGTTCTAAAGGGGTATAGCCAATAAACTCTCCATCCATGTCTATTGGACAATCTTTGTCTGTTGATATAATTTTACAAAAGGAAGTTTTGTGATAACTCACTTCAGGATGTTTGATTTTTTTACCTTTTTTAACCTTCGATACGTTTTTAATATAATCTAATAA
>JBAZGP010000361.1:0-3679 GCA_041652835.1 Lutibacter sp.
ATGGAGAAGAATTCAATCTGGTAATTTTCCAAAGCCAATAGATTTAGGAGGCGGAACTAAGAATTCAGCCAAAGCTTGGAGTGAGCAGGAGATTTTATCATGGGTGGAAAAACAGCAATCTTGTGTTTCGCAAAAATGAAATCATACAACACAATTTTTGATAAACATAACTCGTTTTTAATAAATCCCTATATGCTAGTTTTAAATTATGAACATACCAAGTGTGCATTGATGGCTGCTCTATTTCAGATTTTAAAACTAAAAAATTTATACAAATATTAAAAAACAAATTAAAACGCATATTAAAAAATGAATAAATATAATCTAAATAATTTCTATGATTTTATATTTGATTTTGTGTATACAAATATGATAACCGATGAAACTATAAATGAACTATTAAATACATTAACTCCGAGAGAGTCACAAGCAATCAAACTAAGATTTGGTTTAGACTGTGAGCCTCATACATTAAGAGCAACCGGCGCAAAAATAAATAACTTAAATAGTAATAAAATTGGCATAACTGTAGAACGATGTAGACAAATGATTTATAAAGCGACAAGAAAATTACGACATCCAAGTAGGCATGAAGTATTTCTAGATGTGATGACGAAAGATATATCAGATCGTTATTTTACTTTAGTCAAAACATCTACCTATAACGCACTCATAAGCAATAAGAATGATAGTGATACTATAAAAGAAATAATTAAACTTGATACAGATTTTGATATAGAATTATTATGCAAATTAATTGAGGATTTAGACTTAACTCAACGCTCAACTAATTGTCTAAGATGTGAAAATATTTTATTTATTGGAGATTTAATTCAATGTAATGAAAATCGACTTCTAAAGATTCCTGGATTGGGGAGAAAATCATATATGGAAATAAAACTTCTGCTAAAGAATAGAGGTTTTGATTTAAATACACCTATACAGGGATGGGATAAAATAAGAGAAGAACTCAATAAAAAATTCAACATTAATCAAGAGAAAAATAAATGAAAATTACTTTAAAGCATCCAATCAATAATTCTATCAAAAAAATTAAAGCTGGATTTTCTTGGACTACGCTTTTTTTTGAATGGTTAGTTCCTATATTTCGCGGTGACGCTAAATATTTCTGTATTATGTTAATCTGTAATATTTGCTCACTTGGTCTAACAATATTAATTTTTCCTTTTATTTATAACAAACTTTGTATAAAAAAATTATTAGAACAGGGCTACTTAGCAGCAGACAACTACACGGAAATATATTTAAAAAGTAAAGAACTGACGCTCTGATATGAAATCGCTAGTTAAACTAATATTACTAATATTACCAATAATATGCGAAGCAAATCCTATTGATGTCTGCTTTACACCACAGGAAAATTGTACCTCAAAAATTGTAACTGAAATCAATAATGCAAAAAAAGAAGTACTCGTACAAGC
The DNA here is from genome assembly GCA_041652835.1 of Lutibacter sp. GTDB lineage: Bacteria > Bacteroidota > Bacteroidia > Flavobacteriales > Flavobacteriaceae > Lutibacter. The sequence goes on from JBAZGP010000361.1 coordinate 1,443, forward strand.
TTACTCTTTTACTAGCATACCAATTATAATTTCTCTACTCGACGCAAATAAAAAAAGTGTAAATGTAAAAATTCTTTTAGATAAAAGCCAAAAAACAGCTAAATACTCAAGCACTACTTATTTAATCGCTAACAATATTTGGTACAAAATAGATTATAAACCTGCTATTGCACATAACAAAATTATAATAATTGACAATGAAACTGTAATTACAGGTAGTTTTAATTTCACTAAAGCTGCACAATTCAAAAATACTGAAAATGTATTAATAATTCACGACAAAGAATTAGCAAAAAAATACAAGTTAAATTGGATTGAAAGAGAAAAATTGAGTAAATAATATCACTCAATAAAAAACTCCGAACTACAACGACAATTACAAATTTGATCGGGTCCTGCACCTAAACTATCATCGCCAGGCGTCATCATTTCGTCATCACCAACTTTAAAAGGCTCTTCAATATCAACCTCTTGCGCGTCTGCTTCAGCGTGATCTTCACGGGTATGGTCATCAAGGATAGCAACCCATACTTTCTTTTGTGCCATATTTTTAACCGGCTCTCCGTCAATTTCAGAACCTGTGTCTACCATTGTTTCTAATTCTAAAACTTTACCAGATTCTGCAGCTGCTTGCGTTTCTGTTGTTGCTATATTTGGAGTTCTACTTTCAAATTTTGCTTTTAAATTACTTGTCGCAAGATTAGCAATTTGGGAATTTGTCATCTCAATTTCAGCTAAAGAAGACGCTATTTGTGCGTTACGAATAGCTACTTCCATGCTATCTCGCGTAGTATCTAATATTTCATGACTCATTAAATGCGATCTCTGTGCCGCGAAACCCTTAATATTAGCATCTAACTTTCTTTGCATCGACGCATTATTATTAGGCTCTCCAATTATCTTTCTCAAATTAGTAGAAAAATCCGAAGCAACTTCAATATGATGATCGTTTAAAATGTCTTCCAATGCTTTTTGGTAACTATTTACACTAATAGCCGCGCCATGTTTCGCATAATAATTATCAAAATCACTCAATATACTATTAAAGAATGTATTAATTTCCTTGCCAAAAGGCTTTTCAAATTTAATCTTACGCGCATAATTGTCCATTGCCTGCTTAGCAAGTTTATTAAATTGTTCTTTAGTTATTGGCATTATTATTCTCCATAATGCCTTTGAACTAACTCTTGAATATCTTCTTCTGAAAAACGTGACGTACCATCCTTATTAACTTGCAACTTCAAACGTCGAATAAAATCTTCTTTAGCCGCTCTATTATTTGATTTTTCAGATTCTTCTATTACTACCTCTGGCTTTTCTTCTTCAGGTTTTGCTTCTTGCGTCACTTGAGAATAATAACTTTCACCACTAGCATACTCATCATTATCATCTGTGGCTATTGGCAAACTACCCATTGTGCCATAAACAAATTGACCACCATCCAGGGGTTCTGCTTCACCTTCTTTTCTCAACTCATTAATTGTATATATCCCAGTATCCTTTTTAACTTTCATTTGAGCATTACGTTCCGGCTCTAATTGCGGAATATCTTTTGGGTTAAATGCTATTTCAAATTGTTGAGAATCTTTATATCTTGGCATTAAAAAATTAGTTAACTCTTGAAATATTCTTTGCGTCAAAGGAATAACTGCATCTTTAAATAAATAAAATTGAGAACTTTCGTAGTTGTCATACGTCATATTTTCAGCATTTACTAACGGTAATGGAATATCCAACGCTTTATAAATTGATTGTGCTGTATGTTCTACAGTTTTCATATAATCCATATCGCGCGCATTTTTTGTCGTATCAGTAAAAGAAACTTTTTTGTCAAGCAGCGCATTACGCCCAACATTATTCGAGCCTGCATACGCTGCATTTATTTGACGCTCCAATTCCTGTCTTTGTTGGTCAGATAACATACCATCATATGTCCAAACCCCGCTCAATTTAACCGCGCGATTTAAAAATGATAAATTAGATTTTGCAGCCTCTACATATTGACGCATCTCATAAAATACTGCATTAAGCGGTGATAAACCATAAATCATATTACTACCAACTTGTGGATTAAACGATCTTATATGATATAACTCATTCATTTCATTTGCATAAAATCTAAAACGTAATCTACCATACTCCCTTACTTCTTTTCTTGTATAAGTATCGGCAATCGAAAGTAAACGAGTTAAATAAACATCCGCATAACCATCACCAGCAGGAGTTATAGTTGTTGA
>JBAZGP010000361.1:3689-4023 GCA_041652835.1 Lutibacter sp.
GCGTATATAAGTATTTCCTGTCCCCAAATACCATTGCGCTGCTTGCTCTATAAATTCACTATAAGTTATATCAGCGTCTGGCTTAGCCAATAATTCTAATACTGGATGTTCCAAATACTCACCTGATTTTTTATCTCGTACTTTTACAGGGATAGACGCAACACCTTTAGCTATTTTATGCAACGCTGTCCATACTGGTGCACATTCCATCATGTAAAGTACTGCTTCACTCACATACAGAATAGGATGATCCCCTTCGGCACCAAAAAAGGGAAACAATAAAGGATTGTAACCACCTGCTGTAGTATCTTTTTGTTCTAAAATCGGAATAACT
>JBAZGP010000362.1:0-367 GCA_041652835.1 Lutibacter sp.
TGCGTTTGGTAATTTCTGTAACCAAATCAGCCCTCAATAAAGTTAAAGAACCGAATAATGAATACTTACAAATAAGCGAAAAACCAGCTTGGGAAGTGTTGAAAAAGTGGGTTTTGATTTCTGCTGATTTTACGCATTATAGTTTTAGAAATGCCTGTGATTTTACAGCACATCCAAATGAGGTTAAATTTAAAAATTGGACTTCAAAAAATAATTTCAGCCTAAAAGAATTATTTCCTACCATTCAAAAAAGTGACGTTCAACCAGTAGATTTAAGTGTTTCAAGCAAATGGATTGGTCATCAGGAAGGATTTAACGATTTGGATTTCTTTGAATATAAAACCAATAAATTACAAACCAAACATCC
>JBAZGP010000362.1:377-4012 GCA_041652835.1 Lutibacter sp.
TATCGCTGGTGGCTATTTAGAACCCCGTCCATTATATACTTCAACAGCTTTTGACAACATTGGGAATAGTGGAAGAGAAAGTAGAACCATTCATTTAGGCATTGATTTTTGGCTGCCAAATAGCACGTCGGTTCACGCATTATTTGACGGTGAAGTTATCACCTCTGTTAACGATGCTGGGAATAAATTATACGGCGGACTTATTATTTTACAACACAAAGTTGAAGATTTTACATTTTATACTTTGTATGGACATTTAAGTATTGAAAGTGTTTCGACAAAAAAAATAGGAGATAAAATTAAAAAAGGCGTTGTTGTTGGCTATTTAGGGAATAAACAAGAAAATGGCAATTGGGTACCTCATTTACATTTTCAAGTTATGTTGAGCTTGTTAAATTATAAAATTGATTTTCCTGGAGTCGCATTTCATCAGCAAATTGCAGTTTGGAAAAGCATTTGTCCAAATCCTAATTTGCTTTTTAAAACAAAAGGACTTCAACAATCAGAAATCATTTCAAATCATGAATTGATTGCTTACAGAAAACAGCATTTGGGAAAAAGTTTGAGTTTGCAGTATAAAATGCCCATAAAAATGGTTCGTGGTGCTGGCCAATATTTAATGGATCAATATGGAAAAAAGTATTTAGATACCGTTAATAATGTGGCTCATGTGGGTCATGAAAATTATTCTGTTGTAAAAGCCGGCCAGGAACAAATGGGTTTAATTAACACCAATTCTCGCTATTTACATGAAGATATAAATCAGCTTGCCAAGGAATTGTTAGCAACTTTACCTTCGGAATTAAATGTGCTTCATTTTGTAAATTCAGGAAGTGAAGCCAATGAATTGGCAATAAGAATGGTAAAAGCGGTAACAGGTGAGCGAGATATTATAGCTTCTGAAGTTGGTTATCATGGAAATTCCAATATGTGTATTGATATTAGTTCCTATAAATTTGATGGAAAAGGAGGAAAAGGAGCTCCTGAACACACTCATATTTTCCCTTTGCCAGATGCTTTTAGAGGAAAATACAGAGGCGAAAATACAGGAGAAAAATATGCTGAAGAAGTAAAAAAACAAATTAAAAAGATACAGAATAAAGGTAGAAATGTTGGCGGTTTTATAATTGAACCCATTATTAGTTGTGGCGGACAAATAGAATTGCCTGAAGGTTTTTTATCAAAATCTTACCAATTTATTAAAGAAGCTGGCGGAATTTGTATTTCGGACGAAGTGCAAACAGGTTGTGGCAGAATGGGAAAAACTTTTTGGGGTTTTCAATTACACCATGTTGTGCCAGATATTGTAACCATTGGAAAACCTTTAGGAAATGGACATCCATTAGCCGCTGTGGCTTGTACACAAGAAGTTGCTGAAAAATTTGCAAACGGAATGGAATATTTCAACACTTTTGGAGGAAATCCAGTTTCTTGTGCCATTGGTACAGCAGTTTTGAGAACTGTAAAACGTGAAAAATTACAAGAAAATGCTTTAATTGTTGGCGGATTTTTAAAATCTGAATTAAAAAAATTAGCCAAAGAATTTCCAATTATTGGAGAGGTTCGGGGTCAGGGTTTATTTCTTGGAATTGAATTGGTAGATGGAGAAATGAATCCTTTAGAAGCGCAAACGGATTATTTGGCGAACCGAATGAAAGATCACGGAATATTAATGAGTACCGATGGCCCAGACCACAATGTTTTAAAAATTAAACCACCTATTGTTTTTTCAAAAGAAAATGCAGAAGAATTGATTTTTTATTTAAAGAAAATAATTGCTGAAGACTTTATGAAATTATATTAACACCAGTTTATGGCCATTCTTAATAGTGAAATAGATTTTAATCAACAAGAAAGTAAAACATCGGCTTCGGGCTTAGTTCCATAAACATCAAAACATGATCCAAATATTAAAATAGGAAATACTATTCAATGGAATCTTAATTTTTTACAAATGGGTGTTGGTGGAGATACTTCTTGGGGAAGATTGGTTCATGATGACTATACAATACCATCAACTAAAACTTATCAATACTCATTTAAAATACACCCAAAAATAAAAGAGGGAGATTAAATTAACCTCCCTCTTTTATTTATTTATCTATATGTTTTTTTTCTACAATTTAAAGGTAATCACAGGCAATTTTGCATGATTTGCCAAATCTTCTCCAATACTTCCAGTAAATAAATGTGACAAACCTCGTCGGCCACTTGTGTTTAATAATATGGCATCAGCATCAGTAACTTTAGAAAAATTTAAAATCCCTGCTTCTACAGAAACATCATTGTATATATTTAAGGTATAATCCCCCAAATCAAAATCATTGATAAAGTTTCTTATGGCGTCACTGGATTCCTTAGTGGTTTCAAAATTATGTATGGTATTTATTTTCAGCAAATGCAATCGTGCATTAAAAAGCGAAGCAAAATCCAATATTTTTTGAAATATTTTTCTGTGTTCAGCAGCAAAATTAGAAGCAAAGACAATATTATCAAGTTTAAAATGTTCAATCTCCTTTTTAATAACAAGCACTGGAACTTCTGAGTTTCTGACTACTTTTTCGGTATTGGAGCCCACCAACATTTCTTCAAACCCTGAAGTTCCTTTAGAACCCATAACGATTAAATCGGCATTTAGCCTTTTACATTCATCAATAATACCGTCATAAGCTTTGTGAAACTGCACGGAATCCTCCACTTCAATACCATTTAAAAATGGCAATCTCTTAAACTCTTCAAATTTTTCATGAGCCCTTTTCATAAATAATAAAGCTGAGGGCGTGTTACTTGAAGAAACACCATAGCCCGATGGGTCTATAATGCCTGTGGGAAGCTCAAGCATATGCAATAAAAATATTTTTGAATTTGTAAGTCTGGCAATATCAGACGCCACTTTTGCTGCATATTTTGCTTGTTCAGAAAAATCAATAGGAACTAGAATACTTTTCATAAAAAATTGTTGTATAGTTTGTTATCCTAGGGCGAAGTTAATAATTTTATATTAAAAATAAACATGAATTTTTATCATTTAAAAAAATGTTAGTATATTTGCACAGAATTAGAACAGAATAAGGACTAGGAGGGGACAATAAGTCCCCTCTTTTTATAGTATGATACAAAAAGAAAAAGTTATAAATTTGGTAAAAGAGGCTATTGAGGAAAACCCTGAGTTGTTTCTGATAGACTTAAAATTTTTGCCAGATAATAAGATTTCTGTTGAAGTTGATGGTGATCACGGTGTAACTTTAAATGAGTGCATTAGAATCAGCCGGGGAATTGAGCACAATTTAGATAGGGAAATAGAGGATTTTTCTCTTGAAGTTGCTTCACCCAATATTGCAAACCCTTTAAAAGTTAACCGGCAGTATATAAAAAACATCAATAGGATTTTAACCTTAAAGTTAAAAGACAATACCACCATTGAAGGTGTGCTGAAAAATGTTACTGATAATGAGATTGAGTTGGAATGGGAAACACGTGAACCAAAACCTTTAGGAAAGGGAAAAACAACGGTAATTAAAAATTCAACCATCCCATTTAGCAGTATTTTAGAAGCAAAAGTGAAAATAATATTTTAATTAAGAGAGTGCATGGAAAATTTAGCATTAATTGAGTCGTTTTCAGATTTCAAAGGA
>JBAZGP010000363.1:0-3997 GCA_041652835.1 Lutibacter sp.
TTTCGCTAAAAAATTAACATGTAGTTCAGAGGCTTGTTGATAAATTCAGTGGTGGTCTTGCTAAAGCAAGAACCCCGTTCAGAATAATTTTCGATACAAATATACATTTCCTTAGAGCTTTTTTATTTATTAAAAAAAAAGTTTTTTATGAAAAGAAAAAAAATGGAAATGGATATTGTTAATCCCAACTGTGCGGGAATTGATGTAGGAAGCAAATCTCATTTTGTATCAATTGGTCAGGCACTCGAAGAAGTAAAAGAATTTGGAGTTTATGCAGAAGATTTGAAAGGAATTTGTATTTGGCTTAAAGAATTTGAAGTTACCAGTGTTGCGATGGAAAGTACCGGAAGTTATTGGCAAAATTTATATGTAGAACTTGTTCGCCATGGGTTTGTTGTTACACTTTGCAATGGGAAATTCACTAAAAATGCCAAAGGCAAAAAAACAGATGTAAAGGATTGCAGATGGATACAAAAGCTACATACACTTGGACTGCTTACAAGTAGTTTTTTACCTGACGAAACTACTGAAAAACTTCGCACTTATTGTCGACAGCGAGGGAACTGGATTGACTTATCTTCAGAAGCATCACAAAAGATGCAAAAATATCTTCGGTTATTAAATTTTAGATTAGATGTTGTTGTAAAAGATGTGTGTGGACTTACTGGTTTGTCTATAATATCTGATATTTGTAGAGGAAATCTTGATTCTGATAAACTTGCAGAACACAGGCATTATAATTGCAGAAAGTCAAAAGAAGAAATTGCAAAAGCCTTAAAAGGTAATAATAGGGAAGATTTTTTATTTGGATTAAAGCAAGAATATGAAAGTTATTTGTTTTATCATAAGCAAATAGAAAATTGTGATAAGCAGATAACAACTTTCATAAAAACACAAATCAATACCAATCCTGAGAAAAAGAAACTAAAAACAAACAGCAAAACATATAAGAGAATAAATAAGAATACCATTAAGCAATTAGATTTGAATCAAGCATCGTATCAATATTTTGGTGGTATTGATTTAATGAGAATAGAAGGGTTGAGCCATTCAACTGTTTTAACAATAATGAGCGAAATAGGACAAGATGGGTTTACAAAATTTGAAACAGCCAAACAGTTTACTTCATGGCTAAGATTGGCTCCAAATAATAAAATATCAGGAGGGAAAATACTAAGTAATAGAATACCCAAAGGAAGCAATCGTTTAAAAATAGCTTTACGACAAGCAGCAAATGCTATAGGAAATTTGAAAGATACACACCTATCCGATTTTTTTAAGAGAGTGGCTTATCGAAAAGGACGTCAATCGGCTGTAAGTGCTACTGCAAGAAAGTTGGGGGTAATTATTTGGCATATGATTACAAAAAAAGTGCAATATCAACCGCCTACAGATTATCTGTTTTTAGACCAAAAAAGAAAATTAAAATTAGTTTCAAGAATGAAAAAAAATATTGCTAAATTTGCAATAACTAATGAAGAACTTGGAATTACAACTATTTGATTTACAATATAATAATTTGACGTTAGTCAGAATCAAGGAGACTACAAGGTCAAGGATTTTACTTGCTGGTGTCAATTTCTTTACATGTCTTTTGGACAAATAACCCGGAGGGAAAGCTGTACAGATATAATTACCTGCTTAAATTCGCATCGTAACTCAGTTTATCATTTAGGCTTAAAACAAATCGTTGCGGTTTCAAGTTTAACTCGGGCAAATGAGAATAGGGATTGGCATATTTATGCTGATCTTGCAAACTACTTATTAAGCATTACTCGTCCGCTTTATTTGGATGACAATGATTTTATCCTAGATTTAGATAATACGGTTTACGCATTTGATTCAACAACAATCGACCTTTGTTTAAGTACATTTGTATGGGCTAAATTTAGAAAAGCAAAAGCAGCAGTTAAGTTACATACTCTAATAGATTTAAGAGGTAACCTACCAACATTCATCTATATTAGTGATGGTAAACTACACGATGTTAATGCCCTTCATGAACTAATAACGGAAGAAAACGCTTTTTACATAATGGATCGTGCTTATATTGATTACAAAAGACTATTTAAAATGAATCAGACTTTATCGTTTTTTGTAGTTAGGGCAAAAAACAATCTTAATTTCCGAGTGTCTGAGTCACGTAAGGTAGATAAACAAACTGGTTTAAAATGCGATCAAACAATTCGATTAATGACAAAAAAATCAGCAAAGAACTACCCTGCTTATTTAAGAAGGGTAAAATTTTACGATAAAGAAAACAAACGAATGCTGGTGTTTCTATCAAACAACTTTGAAATAACAGCTCTTCAAATAGCAGAGTTGTACAAAAAACGTTGGCAGGTCGAATTATTTTTTAAATGGCTCAAGCAGCATCTGAAAATAAAAGTTTTTTGGGGATATTCTCAAAATGCTGTTAAAACACAAGTATGGATTGCGGTATGTACATACATTTTAGTTGCATATATTAAGAAACAACTTAAAGTTCAATCAACATTATATGAAATTCTGCAAATTTTAAGCGTCTCTGTTTTTAGCAAAGTTCCTTTAAATGAGCTTTTTACAAACATGTCAAAGAACGAAAATAAAAATGAAATTGGTAGTCAACTGAAAATGTTCGACTTATAACGCAATGCTAATGGTATATTATGAAAAAAAATTACCTCATCCAAAATGGGCTACCATGTATAGAAAGCCTGGCACAGAGTTACGTTGCATCAACGGTAAGTATTATCTTTATGAAATATCCAGCAAGTATGATAAAGCATTAAAACGTTCAAAAAAAATTACAGGTAAACTTTTAGGGAAAATAACACCTGAGGGGTTTATTGAAAGTGATAAGCATAAATTGAGAAAAGGTTTAAATAAAAGTTTAACAACTCCTTTACAGGTTAAAGAATATGGAGCAAGTTATACAGTAACGAAATTATTTGAAGAAAAGGATAGTAAAATTAAAACAATACTTTGGAGATATCTGGCAAGATATAATTTCCTTAGTAATTATCAGGTTAATGTATCAATCACCGGTAAAAAACATAGAACATTATTTTGAAGCAAGTTATCTTTCTGAACTTTATCAGGATGTCATATTAAACGAAAAACGGGTAGGAGCTTTATTGCGAAAGATAGGAACAGAAAGAGACAAGGTTGTTAACTATGCCCAATCATTTATAAGGGAAGAAGACCATATATTGATAGATGTTACACATCTAATATCGCATTCCCAATATATTGATATAGCGAGATACGGATATAATTCTCAAAACGAATACGATCCTCAAATCAATCTGATGTTTATGTTTTCATCGGAATTGCAGACACCTGTATTTTACAGAGTATTACCAGGTAACATTCGGGAAGTATCCGCATTTAAACATGATTGGAGACAAAGGATTTTTCTCAAAATCAAACATTGAAGAGATTGATAAAGCTAAAGTTGGATATATAATCCCTATGAAACGGGATAATGAAATTATTGATTATAAACCAATCAGTAAACTTGACAGGAAAGGTTTTACCGGATATTTTAAATATCACGACCGATTTATATGGTATTATTCTTATCCACACGTGGAAGAACATAGAGTTTTCGTTTTTTATGATAACCAACTAAAAGGAAAAGAAGAAAGGGATTATTTGGACAGGATAGAAGACAAAAAAGAGAATTATACAATTGGACAGTTTAAAAATAAAATAAAAACATTTGGGACTCTTTCTATTTATAGTAACTTGAAAAATAAAGAAGCTATTGATATTTATGAAGATTACAAAATCCGTATGAATATTGAGACTATGTATGATACGATGAAAAATACATTACGGGCAGATAAGTCATATATGCAGAATAGGGAAGCATTTGAAGGGTGGATATTTATTAACTTCATTGCTCTTCAATGGTACTACCATTTGCAAGTTTTGCTTAAACAAAAAAAACTTTTAAAACAATTTTCTCCTAAAGACTTGTTATTGTTGTTAAGCCAAATCAATTCTATTAAAA
>JBAZGP010000364.1:0-3983 GCA_041652835.1 Lutibacter sp.
AACAGCGGCAGAATAAACAACAGCCGCCTTATCCCTAACTGCAAAAGCAATACGTACTTTTACAACAACGGTCTTCTGACCCTCTGTGGCATCAGTACCGTTGTAAAGAATTTCCAATGTCATTTCTTTGCGCTTTCCTATAATCAACTGCTTAGAATCAACAACTGCCATTGTGTCGGCGGTAATCCCAGTAGATTCAAAAATACGTAATCCATTTACGAATGTCGGACGGCCAATGTTGTCAAAAGATACCCTTCTGTCGCTGATTGAATTGTTCAGCAAGTCTTTCAACTGAGCCAATTTTTCAACTTCAACCGGGTTCATAATAACAGCATCTGGACGATATTTGTTCGATTTTACCTGAGCAGCCATAACGCCAATAAGGTCAATCATATTACCGCCTGGAATTGATGCGGAGTAAGCAGTGCCTGAATAATCAGTATGTTTTGTTGATGTAAACATCCCGGCAATTGCACTGGTATCATTTCCGGCTGTACCTAAAATTTGACCATCAATATTATCCTGAATTTTGTCAGGGAAAACCATTGAAATTTCGTCCAATACTTCTGGTAAGTCGTCCAATGTTTCGTCAGATAAAGTACCATAAGTAGCAATATAGAAAGCCTTAAACTCAACTGTTTTTAACAAGAAACTTGATTGAGTTGGCGCGCTACCCTCAGTTTTTGTCCCAGCACCATCCGAATAATCGTAAACAACCAATACGGACATATAAGGCCTGGTAATACCCTTTGAAGGCATCCAGTCCATAACATGCGGATATATGGTTAAAGGAATACCAACACGATTAGGGTCAAGTTCAGTAAGCCTAACTGTTGCAACGTTTGTTTGCACGATATTGCTTTCAAGCATATCAACGGCCTTTAATGTAAAGACTGGTGATTGCTTATTCCCTTTGTCAAAATAATCTTTTAACGAAAAACGTTTTCCGTTATCATCATTTTTTTCTGAAAGTATTTCAGCCTTTTCCATAATAGCATCTTCAAGCGCCTGACGAAACGATTTTGTTTTACCAGTTTCGTTTTTCTTTTGTGGCAATTCGGCCATAGCTTTAATGGCGGCAGCATTGTCCCCAGTAGCTGTAATCAACTTATCAACACTTTCCTTCAAATGCAGAATATCTTCATTTGATTTGAAGTTCTCAGTAATTTGCTTATTGATTGCCTCAATGCGATCATTAAGCATTTTTTCGGTGACGTTTTCTTTTGTTGAATCAGAAATCAAACTTTTTATCTCCTTCAACAGCATTTCTTTTTCTTCCATCTTTTTTAATTTTTTAGATGTGTTCGTAAATAATTATACATTTCTTTTTGAGTGCCTTTATCGGCGGCTCTATTTTTATCGAGAGTGTTAAAGGAACGGCTCTCATTTTTTAACATTGATTGAGTAACGGATGATTTACATTTTGGACAATTGACATAGCCCATTCCTGATTCTGGAATAGATAAATAATCAAATTCATTTTTGCAATTTTCACAAACAGCAATATTTTTCATTCCATTATCTAAAGTGGGCGTGCAAACATTGCTTCCAAGTGGCACGGCTGAACCTTCAATACATTTTGCCTCCAAAACATAACAAAAATATCCTACTTCGTCAGCTTTATCTTGGTTCGCAATCATTGGATAGTACTTATTCCATGCCTCAAATTCATTCGGATAAGCATCATCATTGATCGCAAAGTCCATCTTCATGTAATACATACCTACTGAGTGATTGCGTACCCATCCGTTTGCATATTGATTAAGCATGTATTCATTTCGCTTTCTCAATATGTTTGAATCAAAAACTAACGCTTCCGTTGTACCTGCATAAGGATAGCCCAATTCTGCCCAGTTAAATCGCTTGGTATATGCTTTTAAATCGTTCCCATCTGATATAATTTTTTCGAATTCCATATCATGCTCCTGTAAGTGCATGATCATTTTGTTTTCCATTAAGCTCTTATTCCAAAGGCCAGGAAGGTGAACATCATTATGACTGTCCATGAAATTAGTTGTATTTATCACACAAATAACCTGTAAAGAGTTCAGATTTACTGGGTCAATGATTGCGCCTTCTGCCTTTTTGGCCAATGTTTTTTTATCATATACAATAGTTGCCGGAACAATCACAGCGCAATCAACTTCCTTTTTAACTGCCTTTTTCTGTGCAATCAACTTGTCTTTATTTGTTACCAGAAATTCGTATAGTTCTTTTCTGGTTGCGAATTCTTTTGACCCGTAAGTATCCATGACTATTTCTTTATAAGTTTTTGTTTTTCGAGTTGCTTTAACTTCAACTCTTTTGCCTTTTTGATTTCTTCTTTAGTTGGTTTCATGTTATTTATATTTAGTCTAATTAACAATAGGTTCAGTGACTGGAATGGCTGGTGTTGCCACCGTTGGAACCGTGTAATTTCTTTGCCATTTATAAACATCGCCGTCCGGCACTGGCTCGTACCCTATTAATTCAAGATATTGATTCCAGGTAATAATATTGTCCGTATAGGCTTTATTCGCGCTGTTAACATTCATAGTCAATGACGTTGCCTTTTCTTTTAGGTTTTCTTGAAGCGCGGCAATGTGATCCCAGCAAGTTTTCAATTCAAACCCGTACTTACGCATATTTAAGCGTTCGGTAAAATATGAATCCTCATTGTCAACTAACGGAATTACAGTATCCTGATATAACCTTCGTACTGCCTGCACTTGGTTTTCAAAAGTAGCCCCAGAAGTATATGTCTTATATAATTCTGGCGGTATCCCAAAACCATTTGAAATAATCATTGCATTGTTTGAAAATTCCTGATAAATTCCCAATTCCTGCGAATTCATTATTGTTTTAATATACTCGATGTCAGCATTTACAATAAGAAACTGGTTTTGATTTTCAAGAACGCCATAACCGCGTTTGAATTTTTCGTCTACTTCTGCCTTTGCTTCTGGCCTTACTGGTATTTGTGACCCTTGGGCATCTTTATTACCTTGCTTAATTATGCCCTGCATACCGCGTGATTTTAATATCACGTTCATTGCTTCAAAAGCAAGCTGAGTATTAGTGATAGGGAATTTTAAAACTTCAAGCCGGGATGATCCAATAATGGAATTGCCAACACCTGAAACGTTTATGTCATTAAAATGTATGATGTTTTTTACCGGGAATTCTTTTATAGGATTATATGAAGTCAAAATATACTTTTCAATTATGCCCTCAATATTTACCTGGTCAAATATTTTACCAGTTTGTTTTATTTGAACATATTCAGAAGGCAAGTTGATTAATGTTTGTGCAGTTGTAATGTCAGTATCGAATGTCTCTAACGGATTATTCACATACACAAAATTGTTGCCGTATGTGTAAAACATATATATCCGTTCATAGTTGAATTCAAACGCTGACTGTAATGGGTTTGGCCGTTCAATAAATAATCTACGGGCATTTTTTACCCCAGCTTTATTACTTGACCATGGTATTTCATTCCCATTTAAATCAACAAGGTATTTTTGGCCATTAGCAATAGCCTTGGCCAATATAGATATACATCCGTTAAGTACAGGATTTTCAGCAACCGCTTGCCTGAATTGAGCAGTATTATTCAATACTAACCAAGCTGGTTTGTCTATAAGGTACTGATAATTAGAGGTAGTAATATTGTTGCGCGATACACCCGCACGTCTTGAAGAAAAATCTGCAATAGTTGACCAAAAGGAATTTGCCATGTACTTAAATAAGTATGACAAATTTAAAATAAAGTATAATTAAATCACTATAATGTATACGATGGCTACTATTTAGTTTTTCTTTGACTGTTAATATGCTTTATTAGTTCTTCTATGCCTGTCATTATTTTTCGGTGCCGGGTAGAACATCTGAATGAATTTACATTTTTATAACTAAATAACTTTGCAATAATTGCATGGGTTAATTTTGATTTATGTATTTCTGGATAGTTCATACCATTCCTTTTATTTTGTAATATATTA
>JBAZGP010000365.1:0-3958 GCA_041652835.1 Lutibacter sp.
TTGTGATTAAATCTTTCATAACATTGCCCCCTTTATATAACTTTCCTAACTAACTGCGGCCCTGACCACCACGGCACAACCTGCGCTTTTGGGAATATTATTTTTCTGCCTATCCGCAAATGCGGAATATCCCCGGGATGGTTGGCTACGGTGTAATATACTTTGTAAGGTTCGCAACCTAACAGGTCTGCCATGTGCATTACTTCCATAGGGTCAGGGTACTTGTCGAATTGTTTTAACAGTTTGTCGGTGAGTTCCACACTATCACCCCTTCCGGGTTTTCGTGCACGATATTTCGTTCATTTAGCCCAAAAAAATATCATACGGCGCATCCAGAAAATTGCATATAGCCACTACTTCAGGCCACCACCAGTCATATTTTCCGTTCATCTTTTCGTAGAAAGTTCCCCTGGACATGGAGATTACTCCTTCTTCTTTAAGTACACGGTAATTCACCCTCTGTTTTTTCATTACTTTTCTCAGTTTTGCGTTTGGACCCATATTGTTCTCACCTCCGATATTTCGTTTGCCTACTTATATTATATACGACATACCGGATATGTCAATATGATATTTCGAATTATTTTCAAAAAATGATTGATTTTTCGTTGAAATGTAGTAAAATGTTTTTATAAATCTGTAAGAAATGAGGTGATTAAAGGAATGACGTTTAAAGAGAGGCTTAAACAACTAAGAGAAGAAAAAGAATTAAGCAAAAGAGAGTTGGCGGTAAAATTGGGGATGCCGCCATCTACTTACAATGATTATGAAGCTGGGAGAACACAACCCGACTTACCAAAAATAGTCAAGATCGCGGAATTTTTTAATGTTAATGCTGATTATTTATTAGGTTTGTCCGAAAGTCGCAAAAGAATAGTGCTTAAAAGAGAGGAATTTGAACATCTGATTCCTCCAGAATATAAGGAACAGACCAGGGACTTGAAATGGGTTGAGCTAGAGGACTTTTGCAAGGAACGAGACTTAACCGCCGAAAACGTCAGAATAATAATCGAAACCGTTTTAAAGCAGGTTAAGTAGCCCAACTCGGGGATTGGTTGGGCTTTTATTTTCCCCCTTGCCAAAACCTGTACTTATAGGTATAATTTATATACGAACATTTGTTCCCATGTATACAGATTATTGCATATATTTCCGAAATATATAATATGGGGAGTCGTTGGGGACACAAAGGAGGGGTCGGCATGAAATTAGTTTGTTTTGGCTGGGGAAATAAAATAATAAAAAGTGAGGTGACAAAGTGCACACAAGAAAATACGAAACAAAGTCCGGCAAAGAACGAGTCGAAGTGTCAGTCCCAAACCCTACGGAACCCGGTAAAAGAGTATGGGCCACCGGGAAAGGGATAAGGGAGGCAAAGGCAAACCTCGAATTTAAGCTGGATGAAATCAAGAAAGGCATTTCTTTAGGCAAAACACGCTGGAAAACAGGGGAGTATTTAAGAGACTGGATAAAGACTTACAAAAGGCATGACATAGCAGAGTCTACATATGAAAGCTATGACCTTAACATTGAAAAGCATATTGCTCCGTACTTTGAAGATGTGCCACTCCAAAAACTTACCACTCGGGATATACAAAAATTCATAACGGATAAGCTAGAAAATGGCAGGCTGGACGGTAAGGGGGGTCTCAACCCCAAAACGGTAAGATATTTCATCAAGATATTGGATATGGCATTAGAGCAAGCTGCAGATGATATTATACCTAAAAACCCATGCAATAAACTTGTCTTACCGGAAATAGAGCCGTATAAACCAAAGGTCTATAACGAGGAACAGGTTGCCAAACTCTATCGAATGGTTGAAAATACCAAACTCGAATTACCAACATTTATAGGAGCGTCACTGGGATTAAGGCGAAGCGAAGTTTTAGGTCTGCAGTGGGATATGATTAATTTCAAACTGAAAACATTGAGAGTATCAAGGGCTGTTGTGAGGGTGACTTCTATCCGGACTAAAAAACCTAAATCTAAGTCAAGCGAAAGAATTTTACCGTTGCCACAGAATATTTTTTTGTCCCTAAAAGTAGAAAAGAAAAAACAAGCCGAAAATAAACTTGCGTTAGGGCCTGCATATCAGGAAAATAATTTAGTTATTTGTGAGGAAGATGGCACCCCGATAAATCCTACTACGTTCTCCAAGCGATTTAGCGGATTTATCAAGCGAGCCGATCTCCCCCCGATGACCTTCCATGGGCTAAGGCATTCTGTGGCGACACTGCTGCTCAAAAACAAAGTTGATCCAAAAACTATTGCTCAAATACTCGGGCATTCTGACACGCAAATGTTATTCAACACTTACTCCCACGTCATGAATGAAATGCTTGAAGGTGCCGTTGCCACCATCGACCAAATGTATAATCCCGATAAAATGTTGGATAAATCTTGGACGGGCCACGGCGGCAAATAATGATTGTTGTTTGTGTTTTTACCTAAAACCCCGGAACGTATTCTGTTCTAGGGTTTTATTTTTGGTGCGGGAGAAGGGACTCGAACCCCCACATCGTAGACACTAGATCCTAAGTCTAGTATTGCAGTTATATTTAATTGTAATCATTTTCATTCAGTTATAAGAAATCCAGTAAAATAACGGGCTCCGGCCCCTACTCTTTTATATGCTGTTATATTAATTTATAATGATTAGTAATTGAAATGTTGGATAAATGTTGGATGGAGATTGGACAAAAACTCTTTACCGCTATGCAGGAAAATTATGTTTATTGTAGAAGTAGGATATATAATTTATTGAGGAGGGATTTCAATGAAAATAGTCATGATTAAGATTGAAATGCCAGATGAGGAAAGAGAACGAAGGATTGATGAATGGATAAAGTTTATGTGCACTATAGGATTTCCAGAAAAACAACAGGTGGTAAAATGACGCTGGAACAACTCGAAAAGGAAAAGCCAGCCAGAACACCTGTAAATGTGGCCGCTAAAATAATGGACATCAACCCGCAGACCCTGCGGATAGGGCTGCAAAGGGGGCGGTTCCCATTTGGCACAGCGGTGCAGCGTAAGCGGTGGGTGTACTGGATTAACACGGAAGCATTTATTAGGTGCATGAGAGGGCAAAGCTAATATAAAAAACATGGAGATGAAACTGTATGGAAAAATGGGTTGATTACTTTGAAAAGTTACAAGTCCACCCGCAGGCAGACGCTGAAGTGATAGAAGCAGCATATAAAAGACTTGCAAAAAAATATCATCCCGATGTTAATAAAGACCCTAATGCCGGAACAAGAATGAAGTTGATTAATGAAGCATATTCATTGTTAAAAGACCCCGTTAAACGAGAAAAATATTATTTTGAATGGCTAAACGTGCAAAACTTAGATGCTCAAAAAGAAGCAGAGTCATATAAACCCAATGAAGATATTAGTGACAATGATATAGTAGCCCACCCATGGAGAAGATACTTTTCCAGGATGATAGATTTTTATATCGGTGGAACCATTATATTAACTTTATGGGCACTAATATCCCCCTATACATATTTTTATTTTATCGGCATTGGCAGTGAATATATAAAAACTGTAGTAAGTTTAATGATTTTTTTGATTGCAGAAAGTATGATGTTATCACTTTTTGGGACTACTCCTGTAAAATGGGCTTTCGGTCTGCAAGTAAAGCTTATTGAGGGGCACAACCTATCGTTATTAGATTCATGTAAAAGAAGCTTTTGGTTGCTATATCATGGACTGGCTTTCCATATGCCCATTCTTATTTTAATTGCTATGAATAATTCCTATACCCGACTTAAAAAATCAGGAACAACTGTTTGGGACTTGAAGGCTAAATCACAAACTATTTACAACAAGCCCCGGCCATTCGCCATTGCATTATTATTAGTCGTAATTGCCAGTTTTTTGTATCTCCAATTTGCACAAACGTTTTGAGAAGACAAACAAATAATTAAGTGGGAGGGATTATGCATGTT
>JBAZGP010000366.1:0-3293 GCA_041652835.1 Lutibacter sp.
GCCGGTGTTTTAAGCACGTCACAAAAGATCAAGAGACGTTCAACATGATTAAGATTATCCGCTATCTGATTTTAAAAAGCAAGAAAAAAATTCAAATATTTTAATGAAAGTTTTAAATTGACTTTTCAGGATATAAAAAGTAGAATTAGTTATCAAAATTTAAGGGGGATTGAATGCAACTCGATATTGACTACATCAAAACGATTATGGATGCAAATGAAATCAAGCCTAAGTCTCTTGCGAAAAGATTAAACAAAACCGATTCATGGACATACTTAATGTTGCAAGGCAAGGCAGGACGGACATTTAAAATAGTAGAACAACTTGCAAAGGCTTTAAAGTGTAGGGAACGGGATGTAATCAAGTTTAAAAACATGCACATCTAAAGACAAGGACAAGGAGATTATAAAATGAAAAAGAAATTATATATAGCCTTAAATATACACAGGGGTGAATGTGAAGTTGGAGGGATAAGAACCAAGGTTAATCTGCCTTCTGGATGCGATGGAATATTTTTTGGCTTTAATACGAAAAAGGCAGCAAGAGAGTTTTGGAATAAAAATGTAGAATTATTGGAAGTTGTAATCGCTAAGGGCAAAAAGTAAGGGGGGGGGTATGGATAAAAAGACAGCAAAAAAAATTTTGTTTCAGCTAAATGAGCATGTTATGAAAATAAGCAAATCAAGTTATGGTTTGCCTGTGTATCACAAGGAACATTTTAAAGATATGATAAAAATTGTTATGGACACAGCAAGGGAGGATGCAGAATGAGCAAAGACTATGAACCATACGGCCCTGAATGGGAAACCCAAATGATGAAGCATAACAAGAAAGAGTTAATCAGGTTGCTGAAAATGTCTTTTCAAACGGAAGCTGCTACAAAATTATGCCCGATATGCAAAGAAGTAATAGACGAAAATTTATTCTGCTATAAATGCAGAAACGCTTAACCGACTTTACACAGAGGGGTAAGAGATGACAGACTTAAGAAATCTTCAAGATTTAAAACATCAAATACATATAGTAAGTTCTTATTTGTATAATTCAGGACAGTTAACGTATGCAAGGGCTGAACTTGGGATCGCAATTAGCATGCTTAACCAAATGATAATAGACGCAACCAAACTGTCATGGTACTGGCGGTTATGGTACTGGATAAAGGGGTAAGAGATGAAAGAATATAATAAAATATATCGAGACGGTTATCTATTTGCACAGAAGAGCGAAAATACGAACATTATCCACATTACCGAAAATGATAAAAGTTTATGTGGCAAGGATTATTTTTTTGCCTATTTCAAACCGGTTCCAGGCCATAAGCTTTGCAAAACATGCCTTAAAATATACAGGGGTAAGAGATGACACCATTTTACCAAAATAGTGGAGTCACAATTTACAATGGTGATGCTCTGGAAGTTTTAAAACAACTACCCAATGAATCCGTGCAGATGTGCGTGACAAGCCCCCCTTACTGGGGACTCCGTGATTATTTGGTTGGGGGTCAGATCGGTTTAGAAAAGACACCTGAAGAGTATGTGCAAAAAATAGTTGAAGTATTCCATGAAGTTAAAAGGGTATTGAAAAAGGACGGAACCTGTTGGATAAATTTAGGCGATAGTTATGCGGGTAGCGGGGGAACCGGAAACCAATTTAATCAAGTAGGAAAGGGATTAAATATTGTGCGTCCAGTAAAGCCTATGGGCGGCTTAAAACCAAAAGACCTTGTAGGTATACCCTGGATGGTTGCCTTTGCGCTTCGTGCTGATGGCTGGTATCTTCGAAGTGATATTATATGGCACAAGCCAAATCCCATGCCTGAGAGCGTAACGGACCGGCCAACAAAGTCACATGAATATATTTTTCTGCTTAGTAAAAACCAGAAGTATTATTACGATGCGGATGCGATAAAAGAAGAGGCAAAATATTCGACAAAGGATAGAAAATCACAACCTAATATCGAAAATCAAAAATATTATCCTACTAAAGAACATAATGGCATAAGGCAAAGGAAACCCGCTGGATGGGATACCCGTCAAGGCGCTCATAGAGCTTTTCATAGGGAGGGGCGGGCCCCTGATGTGGAATATACCACAACTCATTCTCTATTGCGCAATAAACGCTCCGTCTGGACGGTTGCAACTCACCCATGTAAAGCGGCTCATTTTGCCACATTCCCTGAAAAGCTGATTGAACCCTGTATTCTGGCCGGTAGCCGGATAGGTGACACAGTAATTGACCCCTTCGGAGGATCTGGAACATCTGCAAGGGTGGCAAAAAGGCTTAATAGGCAGGCAATATTGATCGAATTAAATCCTAATTATATCGAAATAAAACAGGAAGTTTTAGACCAGAAAAGTTTATTTTAAGCCCTCTACCCCAGTAGCAGAGCAAACCAAATTATTCTAACCCACAGGGAAAGGTGAGAGAATGAAAATACTAAGATATATTTATGGTTGGATACTTGTAAGGCCAAGACGCTGGTTTTTTAGAAATATGATATGTGCTGCATATCCGCAATGGAAGATAAAAAAAGAATATGATGGTAGATGGTCTATGCCAAATATCCATTGGCACATTCTTTATATGACTATTTTTAAGTTTTTCAAATGGTTGTATTATGATGGTTGGCGTCCATTTTGCGATTGGACGGGAGGTTATAGGCGGACGTTTCCTTTAATCGCAAGAATTATTCACAAGATAGGACAAACAACTTCAGGATACACTATTTCAAGTGGGGAATGTTTTCACTGTGGTTCTGATGCCGGCGATCAATTTGAGTTATCTGAGGACGAAACTGGAAAGTATTTTAAATTAATTGATTATGGAACGTCTTATACTCCTGATGGCACAGATCATTGGTTTAGGGGCATAACAATCTGCCCTAAATGTGGGCATAAAGAAGAATATAGCGATAGCTCATTATAAAAATGTCTTGATTTACCGGGGGAAAGGTAAAAATAAAATGAACTGTAAAACCTGCACAATAAAGCCCTGGGCCTGTGAGGCGTGTGAGCTGGTAGGCAAGAAAAATAAGCCTGTTATAATGTGTTCCAAGTGCGGTAAAAACCCTGTTACGGTCAAAGGAAAGTGTAAATCTTGCTACTACTCTGACAGGTACGACCAGTTCCGCAAAAAGCCCAAAGTGGAAAAGGTAAAGTTCAACCCTGAATTAATTTTCGGGGTTGAAAATATCAGCCTGATTGAGGGCATACGAAAGCGATTAAACGAGGTTGAGACGTTAAAGACCGCTATGGAGATACTTGGTCAGGGAGGTCAGGCAAGGGCAGAATTAA
>JBAZGP010000366.1:3303-3956 GCA_041652835.1 Lutibacter sp.
CGGTAGAGTGGAAATATGCCAAGATATAGATACGATAATCTTTATTATAGAAACCAGACTTTCAGGGGCAACCTTCCAGGGTATCTGTGTCTTGGCAGATTACTTTTATCCTTTGTCTCTGGAAGTTTGGTTTGTGTGATGGAGACCAACCTTGAGTAATTTCATTGAAGCAAAACAAACAGAGTACAGAGGGTATCTCATGCGAAGTCGATTAGAGGCCCGCTGGGGAGTGTTTTTTGATACACTTGGCATTAAATGGGAATATGAATTTGAAGGATTTGATCTTTCAGATGGATATGGCTACTTACCTGATTTTTACTTACCTGAATTTGATAATGGTTGTTGGTGTGAAATAAAACCTGATAATGGGGATTTTACCCGGGCGATTCTTTTTGCAAAAGATTATGATTCAAAGATATGGTTATGTGAAGGCGTTCCGGATATAGCAATTTATAAAATTGCAGATAAAGACCGGATTTATTGTGGCATACCGTTATGGGGTAAGGCTGATTACGAAAATAGGTTTTTTACTCAACCTTGTGAGTTTATAGCCTTATGCAATGACCTCTGCCAAACCTCAAAAAAGATAAAAATAGTTGATTCTAAAATAATTGCGCTATATTTTCATTATAATAGCTTATTAGATAAAGCGG
>JBAZGP010000367.1:0-3945 GCA_041652835.1 Lutibacter sp.
GATTTCTTATAGTGCTTATAATGTAAACACATCGCAATTAATGCGCGTGCATTATCGTCCAATGTATATCCAGAAGAAATATCTGGTTCAGAAATTTTGCTAAATTGTATGATTCCCAGCTTGGTAGTCATTTTCTTTAAATGACTTAATTGTATTGAAGGGTAATTGTATGATACTTCAAGGGTTGTATTAATACTGTTTCTATAAATTTCAACTTGCTTCATAGCCACATTTTTCCAGGATGATACCCTTGTTTTTTCAAAAGCAGCGATAGCCATGGATTTGCGCAGCTCATTATCTGAAAGCAATTGTATTGTTTTTTTTGCCATTTGTACTGAATTTTCAATATCTACAAGGATTCCTACATTGGGAGTTAGCACCTCTTTGGTGTGCGAGATTGCAGTCGCAACAATAGGGCAGGCACAACTCATAGCATAAGCAAACGTGCCACTAACCGCTTGATTACCATCTTTTGAAGTGAATAAGTAAATATCTGTTGCTTTTAAATATTCTAAAAGTTCTTCAATTTCTAAATAGCGATTGATAAAGTTTACGTGATTTTCCAATTTGAGATCTTTAACTATTGTTTCTAAATAATCCCGGTAATTGTCCTTATTGTTTTCAATGGTATTGGGATGGGTTTTTCCTAATACTAAATACAAAATATTGGGTGTATGTTTAATAATTTCCGGCATTGCCTTTAGTGCAGTTTCAATACTTTTGCCAGAGCTTAAAAGTCCGAAAGTTGATAGAATTGTACGATTCTCCAAATTGAATCTACGTTTGGCTTTAATGGGAGATTCATAATTAACAATATGAGTACCGTGTGGGACATATTCTAAAATATTCTTATCAATACCATAATCTTCTATTAAGATTCTTTTAGATTGTCGGGTCATTAAGATAACAGAATTGCTATAAGAAATCAGTAATCTAACAAAAGACATTAATTTTTTATCAGGATTTGGGATAACGCTATGAAAGGTAAATACCACTGGTTTTTTTATGGTATCCAGAAAATCCAACAAATAGTTTCCGTAAGTTCCGCCAAATAAACCGAATTCATGTTGTATGTGCACCAATTTTATGGCATTGTCCTTATTTATTTCTTTGGCTATCCGGCTATAATCGGCTCTGATTTTTGGATTTATGGTAAAACGGACATTTTGATTCACAACTGCCCTGTCTGAAATGTCGCAAATTTCACAAGCTAAGGTTTCACCAAAAACATCGGTTATTGCGTTTATAGTATCTTGTGTGTAAGTTGCAATGCCACATTGCGTTGGCGGAAATGTGGACAAAAAAACTATTTTGGGTATTGAATCATTCGTTTTCATCTGTTAAAATTTATTATTTTTTATGGACCAAATAGAATTCGCCATTCAACATTTAGATTGCTGTCATAAATTGTTATGGCTCATTTCATAGTTATTAATTTTTAAGTTCACTTAATAGTGAATTGATATTTACTAATGCTACTGCCGCTAGGCTATCCGCCACACCATAGTATATTATGTTCTTCGTCAAAAAGAGTAGTGTCAATTTTAACAATTCGAAAATCCACAACACTTAAATCTTAAAAACGATTATCGATTTCTTAGAGAATAATTCCGTGTTTAGTGACTAATTCCATAGTTTTTTTATATTTTTATTAAAATTAGTATTCATCACACCAAGCTACAATGACCTGCGTCATTCGATACTTGATTGATTTGCATTAAACTTTTTTTTCTAATTGTTCAATAGAACCAATCAAAGGAAATACTCTTTTTGATGTTCAGCTATTTATAATTGCCCATTCTTCTATTTGACTATTTAGTTCGCTGTAGTTTATGGTTTATTGTTAGGGTTTTACAGGTAATTTAGTAATAGCATCTACATCTGGTCATAGTTTTAATATGCCGTTAGCACCCTTATGAAGCCCATAACATTCCTTGTTAAGGATTGTTTGTGCTTCTTCCTCTTTTTATTTTTTAGACCTAAAAATTTGAATTTCTTCTTTTGCCAATTCCCTTTTTTCGCCATCCGTTCCAAACGGGATAGCCAGCTTTGTTTCTTAAATGTAGAATATGATCTCCCTTTACAACTTCTGCTGCTATAACGGCAGGAGAATTTTGGTAGCTTATTCTTGAACCGGTAACAGTAATTTTATCACCTTTTTCAAATTGGATTTCTTGATTGTCAAGATACCAGCTCGGACCTAAATGAACAGAAATAATCTCTGATTTCGTTTTTACTTTTAAATGAATGCCGGTTGGCATTTTCGTGTCCATTGAAATGATTTCAACAGCTTCAACTGTACCACTTATTGTTTCGATGGTTTTGGTATTGAACAATCGTCCGTAATTTGAGTTTTGCCCCCAACCATTATAACCTCTTTGAGCATAAACATTTGTGCTTGCAATTAGCAATCCTGTAATCAAAAGCAAAATTGTTTTAAATTTTAAATTTTTCATTTTGTTTATTTTTATTTAACGACTTATTTTTATTTAACGAAATTATATTGAAAACCAATTAAACCAAATGATGTAGGTCAGTTAAATTTATGGATATCATTTTAAATCCTTTTCAACTCAACTATTTTTTCAAAACTGGGCATTATAGATGTTTGGAAGATGCGTTGTGAAATATGGGAACAACTCATTGCATTTATACAAGAACAGTTTCCAAATTCGTTACCAAGATTAAGATGGGAAGCTCCATTAAATTAAAAACAAATTAGCCATTGTTTTAATTTATTAAATAGTTAACTTTAACAAGAGTAATAAGTTATATAAAAATATGATAAGTGATTTAAAAAACACAGACCTTTTTCAAAGTATATTTCAATCATCTGCGGAAGGTATTTTGGTAGTCGATAGCGATGGAAGTGTCTTAATGGCAAATCCTGCTTGTGAAAAGTTATTTGGTTATGTGTTTGAAGAATTGATAGGTAAAAATATTGGGGTTCTTATTCCTGAAAAACTTAAGCAACAACATAAAAAAGACGAAATAAATAACCCTGTGAAATACACTAATGTTTGGGGAATTAAAAATGATAACACTCAATTTTATCTTGAAATTAGTTTAAGTCCTACAGTAATTGATGACAAAAATGTAACCATTGCTTTTTTGAAGGATGCAACCAAGCATAAAGAAAATCTTCAGAAAATTAAGCAAACAGATAAGGACCTTGTAGAAAGTAATCGAAAATTTGACACGTTAGTAAATAATTTAAAAGGCATTTTGTTTCGTTGTAAAAATAATAGAGATTATGAAATGGACTACATCAGCGAGGGTTGTTTGGAAATTACCGGTTATCCTGTTGAAGCATTTAAAACCCAAACCATAACCCTTGGTCAAGTCATTTTGGATGAGGATCACGATTATGTTTGGAAACACATACAAAGTGCAGTAAGGCTGAAAAAAGTATTTAGTATTGAGTATCGCATTAAACATAAAGATGGTAGCATAAAATACGTTTGGGAAAAAGGCGAAGCAGTTTATAACAACCAAAATGAAGTGATGGCGTTAGAAGGTTTTATTGCTGATATTACATTACAAAAAGAAGCGGAATTGGAATTACGCAGTAATGAAGAAAAAATGAAAGCTTTATTGGAAGCCATTCCAGATATGATGTTCATTCAAGATCACAAAGGCGTGTATCTTGATTGGTATGTAAATAGTTCCGAAAAATTGTCTATACCACCAGAAAAATTTATGGGTGTGAATATGAAAAAAGTACTGCCACCCAATATCTATCAAAAAATAAAATCGTCACATAATAAAGCCATTGAATCTGGAAAAATGCAGATTACAGAATACAATGTTCATGGTAAAAAGGGGATTGAGTATCGTGAGGCTCGTGTGGTACTTATGAACGACCATAGTCTTTTAACTATTGTTAGGAATATAACAGGAAAAAAGGTTACAGACGCACAACTTAACATAAAAAACAATGCGCTG
>JBAZGP010000368.1:0-3940 GCA_041652835.1 Lutibacter sp.
AGTTTAAATTTTTGTTCTTCATAAATGGAAAACAAATAAATTGTTATTACTTCTTGATCTGTAAAAACTGGCTGGTTGTTATTAGAAAATCTTTCACAAGAATATTTAAGTTCTTGTTCATATTTTTTACACACATAGTCATAAATTTTTATTAACTTTAATGCTTTAGTCTGATTTATCATGTTGTTTATAATGAGTTAGATACACTATAAATATACTGATAATCAGACTTTTATACAAATTTTAAACGCATTTTCTTATCATTTTAACACACTTTTTTAACCCTTAATTCGCATTATTAAATATTAAATATTAAATATATAAAGTATAAAATATAAAATATAAAGTTCAAAGTATAAAATATAATGTATAAAATATTTAAAATCAAACACCTATAATTTAACATTAACCGTCAATAGCTAACTTTTAACTTCTAATATCTAATATCTAACTTTTAACTTCTAATATCTAACTTTTAATATCTAACTTTTAACTTCTAATATCTAACTTTTAACTTCTAATATCTAATATCTAACTTCTAACATCTAACCAATGAGTTATATCAAAAAACAACCAAGAAACTTCATGGAATCCTTACAATTAATTCACTTTTCCTTTGTATTTATCATTGTTGCCTTTGGAGCGTACGTGGCATTAAGTATTGGAGAAGATTTGTTTTTTTCTTATCAGGAAGATAGAATGTTTTTATATCTGGCGATTATAATTTCTTTTGCTGGAAATTTAACCAGCAAATACTTGTATGCCAAACTTTTAAGGCAAATTCCTGCCGATGCCGATTTGTCCCAAAAAACCGTAAGATATACTACAGCACATATTTTTAGAATTGTCATGTTGGAACTTCCAGCTTTGATGTGTGTTATTTTTGCCATGCAATCCAACAATAGTTTTTACTTTATTTTAGTTGGAATATTAATATTGATGATTCTTTCGGCTTATCCAACCAAATATAAATTCGCAAATGAAGTCCCCTTGTCTGCGAAAGAAAAATCAATGTTAGAAAACCTTTAAAAGGATTTTAATTTTCAGATATTTGCAAACTAAATTTTTAACATGGCACAAAAACCAAGCATACCAAAAGGAACACGCGATTTTTCACCTTCTGAAGTTGCAAAAAGAAATTATATTTTTTCAACCATAAAGCAAGTTTTTGAAACCTTCGGATTTCAGCCTATAGAAACGCCAAGTTTTGAAAATTCTGAAACTTTAATGGGAAAATATGGTGAAGAAGGTGACAGATTGATTTTTAAAATATTGAATTCAGGAGATTTTTTAAACAAGGTTGAAGATAAATTACTTCTTTCAAAAGACAGCTTAAAAATAACCTCAAAGATTTCAGAAAAAGCTTTGCGTTACGACTTAACAGTGCCTTTTGCACGCTATGTAGTTCAGCACCAAAATGAAATTGAGTTTCCTTTCAAACGTTACCAAATGCAGCTCGTTTGGCGCGCCGACCGTCCGCAAAAAGGTCGTTTTAGAGAATTTTATCAATGCGATGCCGATGTGGTTGGAAGCAAAAGTTTATGGCAGGAAATTGAATTTGTGCAATTGTACGATGCAGTTTTCAGCAAATTAAAGTTAACAGGCACCACAATAAAATTAAATAATCGTAAAATATTGGCTGGTTTTGCCGAAATTATTGGCGCTAAAGAAAAATTAATCGATTTTACCGTGGCACTTGATAAATTGGATAAAATTGGGGCTGAAGGCGTTTCCAAAGAAATGTTGGAAAAAGGCATTTCAGAAGAAGCCATTGAAAAAGTAAAACCTCTCTTCAACTTTAGCGGAAGCAATCAAAATAAATTAAATGAGTTGCAGCAACTTTTGGCAGAATCTCCTGAGGGATTGCAAGGAGTGGAAGATTTGCGATTTGTGGTAAATCATATAGAAGAATTGGGATTGGAATCGGCTAAATTGGTGATTGATGTAACCTTGGCACGTGGTTTAAATTATTATACAGGCGCTATTTATGAAGTTTCAGCACCGGAAGGCGTGAGCATGGGTTCAATAGGGGGCGGAGGAAGATATGATGATTTAACCGGGATTTTTGGGTTAAATGTTGTGAGCGGAGTTGGCATTTCCTTTGGACTGG
Organism: Lutibacter sp.; assembly: GCA_041652835.1. GTDB lineage: Bacteria > Bacteroidota > Bacteroidia > Flavobacteriales > Flavobacteriaceae > Lutibacter. The sequence goes on from JBAZGP010000368.1 coordinate 2,111, forward strand.
ATCGTATTTATTTGGTATTGGAAGAATTAAATTTATTTAAAGCGCTGGAGTTGCCAAAACCAAAAGTGTTGTTTATTAATTTTGGAGATGAAGAAGCTGTGTTTTGCATGAAAGCTTTAGTGGAATTAAGAAAAAATAATATAAAATCGGAATTGTATCCAGACAGTGCAAAACTGAAGAAACAGTTAAATTATGCCAATAAAAGAGAAATTCCTTACGTTGTAATTGTTGGATCTGCAGAAATTGAAAATAATACCTACACTTTAAAAAATATGAAAAGCGGTGAACAGGAAGTGTACAGTTTAAAAGAATTAGTTAAAATCACCGCCCAACTTTAAAACAAAGTTGTAAATTTGTGAATTAATCAACAAAAATGTTTGAAGCTAAAAACATAATGACAAATAGAATAGATGAAAGAGGAGATGATCACGTAGGATCTTCTGCTACAACGCCTTTAAGAGCCGATGCTTTTGATATTTCAGATCAAGAAAAGATTAAACGTATCCAAGAAAGCGTAAAAGATATTTTGACAACTTTGGGGATGGATTTGGAAGATGACAGCTTAAAAGGAACTCCAAAAAGAGTGGCAAAAGCATTTGTAAATGAGCTTTTTGCTGGATTAAACCCGGCAAACAAACCAAAATTGTCAACATTCGACAATAATTACAAATATGGCGAAATGTTGGTTGAAAAAAACATTGTGGTTTATTCCACTTGTGAACATCATTTATTGCCAATTGTTGGTAGAGCTCATGTGGCTTATATTTCTAATGGGAATGTGCTTGGATTGTCTAAAATGAACCGAATTGTAGATTATTTTGCAAAACGACCTCAAGTTCAAGAACGTTTAACCATGCAAGTGGTACAATCTTTACAGGAAGCTTTGGGTACAAAGGATGTTGCTTGTGTTATTGACGCAAAACATTTGTGCGTAAATTCACGTGGCGTACGCGATATTGAAAGCAGCACCGTAACCTCTGAGTTTGGTGGAAAATTTAAAGATATTGATGTTCGTCGTGAGTTTTTGGATTATATAAAATTGGATACAGATTTCGAAAAAATGTAATAATTGAATAAAATTAATTTAAGAAAGCATCTATTTAGGTGCTTTTTTTCATCCTTTCTCTTATGAAAATTAGCTTAATTTTAATTTTTACTATAAGTCTATTATTCAGTTTCTCTGTAAAATCTCAAGAAATTGATAATGATACAATTGAAAAAACTCATACGATTTGGAAGAATTTAAAAACTGATGGAGGTCTTGTTTTAGGTGGAGTTAAACACGCGTTTACACAACCACTTCAATGGAAAAAGGATGATTGGTTAACTTTTGGTGCCGTAGCTACTGGGACCGTAATATTGTTTATTAGTGATGATCAAACTTCAGAATATTTTATCAATCAAGAAGCGGAAGCTCCTCATATACTAAAAGAAATTGGTTGGTATTATGGTGGTCCACAAAACTTTTTTATGATGTCAGCTGGAATCTATGGATACGGACTAATAGCTAAAAATGAAAAACTTAGGCATACAGGTGTTTTAATAATTTCTTCAGCAGTAGCAACAGGTTTAATTCAAACTTTAACAAAAAATGGAGTAGGAAGAGCAAGACCATCTCAAGATATTGGAAGCGATAAATTTAAACCGTTTAGTAAAGAATCTGGCTACCATTCATTTCCATCAGGTCATTCTATCTTATCTTTTACTGCATCTCATGCTATTGCTAAACAATTTGACAATATTTGGGTAAAAGGTGGTATTTATGCTGTTGGACTTATAGCTCCTGTATCTCGATTATGGGCTGGAGCTCATTGGTTAAGTGATGTTGTT
>JBAZGP010000369.1:0-3926 GCA_041652835.1 Lutibacter sp.
TTGGCTTTAAAAAATAATGGAATAAAAGTAATAACATCCGGTATTGTTTCTGAATTTGAATTGGATGAAAAAGGAAAAATTTCGGGGATTATAATTGAAGGGAGAGAAATTATCAAAACAGATTTCGTTATTTTAAGTGTAGGAATTATACCAAATACAGAATTATTGGTTAAAATAGGAGCAGACCACATAAAAAATGGCGCACTGAAAGTGAATGAAAGAATGGAAACATCCATAAAAGATGTGTATGCAGCTGGAGATAATGTTTCCATTAAAAATTTACAAACCAATGAATATGATTATTTTCCTTTGGGAACGCATTCAAATAAAGGCGGAAGAGCTGCCGGAGCCAATGCTGCCGGAAAAAATATTGTTTTTAAAGGAGCCTACAAAACCGCCATCGTAAAAGTTTTTGATTACACATTGGCCAGAACAGGATTAAATCCGAAAGCTTTAACTGAACGTGCAATTCCTTTTGAAACTGTGTTAACCGTGGCAGGTTCAACACCAAGTTATTATCCTGGACAAAAAGATTTGATTACTGAAATATACTATAACCCTATTAATGAGGAGATTTTAGGTGCTGAATTGTTTGGCGAAGTAAGCGTGGATAAACGGGTGGATGTATTAAGTACCGCGATTTATGCAAAACTTAAAATCAGCGATTTATCACAATTGGATTTGGCCTATGCACCGCCATTTTCACCGGCAAAAGATCCCATTGTAGTGACAGGTTTTGTGGCTGAAAATATGTTGGACAATAAATCAATTCAAATGTCGGTGGAGGAATTTGAAGCTTATATGGCTAAAACCAATCCGAAAGATTTTTTACTACTTGATGTAAGGACGGTTGAAGAATTTGAAGCAGGAACCATAAAAAATGCTGTTAATATTCCGTTAGATGATATTAGAAACCATATCGATTTTATAAAGAATCAAAACAAACCAGTTGTAATTTTTTGCAGAAGAGGATTAAGAGCCTATTTGGCAGAATTAATTCTAAAACATCATAACATAAAAAACGTGGTTAATGTTGCTGGTGGCATTAAGGTTTGGCAATTGTTTGGCGGACTTGTCTCAAAACCCATAGAAATTGAGGCTTAAAAAAGTCAAAATAAAAAGTAAAAGAACCATTTGTTGTTTAAAATAACAAATGATTTTTTTATTCAGCAAAATAACTATTTTTAAAATTTAACGTTTCACCTCAATTTTTGCTTGTAGGTTTTCATTATTGAATATTTCCTATTGCTATTTCCCTTTTACAAATTTTATGGAAGTGGTATTTACACAATATCGTTTTCCGGTAGTGTCTTTTGGACCGTCATCAAAAAGATGCCCTAAATGTCCACCGCAAGACGCACAAAGGATTTCGGTACGAATCATTCCATGGCTTTTGTCTGAAACATAATTTACGGTTCCTTCAATAGCATCATCAAAAGAAGGCCAGCCACAATCCGACTTAAATTTGCTATTCGATTCAAAAAGCTGCAATCCGCAGGCGGCGCAATGGTAAGTTCCCTTTTCAAAATGAGCAGTGTAAGCGCCTTCACCTGGTCTGTCTGTGCCTTTTTGCCTTAAAACGGCATACGCTTCAGGAGACAATATTTTTTTCCATTCTGCTTCAGTTTTAATTACTTTTTTAACCATAATTTTTTTATTTTTTTCTTGAGAAAAACCTTTAATTCCAATTAGGACAATTAAAATTAAAGCTAAAGATAAATTTTTCATTTTAATCATTTCTTTTAATAAATTCAATAATTCTATTTATGACAAAGGGATCTCTTAAAATACGGCTATGCCCTAAGCCATTGGTAATTATAATTTCTCCTTGTTCTAAGTACTTACGAATATGGTGTGCGCTACTCACAGGCACTTCGACATCTTCGGTGTCATGAAGTACCAAAGTGGGTATTTTCACCTTTTTTGCAACGGTACTGGCAGAATAATTATCAATATCCTCGCCAAACTGTTTATAAAAACGAAGTTTAATTTTATTTATCATTTTTGGCTTTAGCTGAAGCTTTGTTACAAATTCTTTAATAATATCTGTAATAATATCGCCTGCGCCAATTACAATGGCTTTTTTAATGTTTAATCCTTGTTTTGCACTGTTTAAAACGGTCATTGCCCCCAAAGAATGCCCAATAGCAATTTCAAAAGGGCCAAATTGTTTTTCTAAAAACAAGGCAGTTTCAACAAATTCACTCATCATGGTTGTTTTTCCCGTTGATTTCCCATGAGCTGGAGCATCAAAACTTATTGTCATAAAACCATTCTCCAATAATTTATCGGCAATTTTAAAAAGTTGTGTTCCCCTGCCATTCCAGCCGTGAATTAAAAGTACTTTTCTTTTTGAATATCCATAGGAATAAACCATTACTTCTTTATTAATCTCAGGAATTAACACCATTTTTTTCTGGGCACTTTCTGCCATCATTTTTTCACGGGTCGGCGTTTTAAATCGAATTGGTGTTCTAAAAAGTTTTATAACAAACAAAGTAGCCAATGAAGGTGTCATAAATTGCAGTATTTTTCCTGTTGCAATAATTAATAAGGGTATTTTTGGAACGTTAATTGAAGGTATTGTGATATTATTGGCTTCGGTATGCATAAAATGGTTTAATTTTGTAGGTAAAGATAAGAATTTGTAATTTTATGTATAAAGGATATTTTAACTAAAAACCTAAAAAAAATGAAAAAAATTATTTCACTGTCATTGCTTATGATATTTATGATAAGCTGTAGCACCGTTCCAATTACAGGTCGTCAACGCATTAATATAGTGAGTGATGCTGAAATATTGCCAGCCAGTTTTGCGCAATATGATGGTTTTTTAAAAGAAAATAAAATTTCTAAAGATGTAAAAATGACCAATGAAGTGCAAACTGTTGGAAAAAATATTTCTCGTGCAGTAGATAAATTTATGCGTGCAAATAACATGGTAAGCGAAGCAAATAGCTATCGTTGGGAGTTTAACTTAATTGAAGACAAAGCCGTAAATGCTTGGTGTTTGCCTGGCGGAAAAGTGGTGATTTACACCGGCATTTTACCGATTTGCAAAAATGAGGATGGCATAGCTGCAGTTATGGGGCATGAAATAGCGCATGCTTTTGCCAAACACGGACAAGAGCGTATGACCAGTGCTTACGGACAACAATTGGGAGGTATGGCAGTTGCAATTGGAACAAACAATAAAGACCCGCAAACCCAAGCCTTGTGGAGTGCTATCTATGGTATTGGTTCACAGGTTGGTATGTTGGCTTACAGCAGAACTCATGAAACTGAAGCGGATAAATTGGGATTGGTATTTATGACTATGGCTGGTTACAACCCACAAGAAGCAATTAATGTTTGGATTAGAATGAGTGAAAGAGCTGAAGGAAGTGCACCACCAGAATTTTTAAGCACGCACCCTTCTGATGAAACCAGAATAAGAAATTTAAAAGCCTATATGCCAACAGCTATTGCCGAAGCAAAGAAATACAATGCCCAATAGTTTAAACATAATTATTTTAGATTAAAAAAATAATTATAGTATATTGCCTACCGTTCTAAAACTTTTTTAGAGCGGTTTTTTTATGAAACTATGTTAAAAAAAGGAGATAAGAAACTCATCAATGCTTGGGCATTTTACGATTGGGCAAATTCAGCCTATTCTTTGGTAATCGCTACTGCAGTTTTCCCAATTTATTACAGCAGTTTAACGGAATCATTTGCTTCCTCAGAAGGAAAAATATCTTTTTTGGGAACGCTTTGGCACCCAACAACTTTATATGATTACACGCTTGCTTTTTCTTTTTTGATGGTTGCATTTATGTCGCCTATATTATCTGGTATTGCAGATTATACTGGTAATAAATTAAAGTTTTTAAAAGCATTTTGTTTTATAGGTTCCATTTCTGTTATGAGTTTGTTCTTTTTTGAAG
>JBAZGP010000370.1:0-3909 GCA_041652835.1 Lutibacter sp.
ATCCGGCATAATCGCAACGTGCTTAAATGTAAATGGAAGATTTGCTAAGTTTCTTGCTTGTTGCATCGCAGATTCTTCGATGTTTTCTAACCACATTTTTATTGGTTTCTTTTCTTCGCTAATTACTCTTTTCATTATAATATTCCTTCCAGCGTCCGGTTAATTTCCACATAACAAGCAACTCAAAAAGACTGCTGTTACGGTTCGGCATTTTTGTTATTTATTATGTTGTTTAATTAAAATCATTTTCCCTTTTCTCTTGGCAGCTTTTTAGTTGCAACACCGTTATGCCGAAAAATTGCTTAGTATTTTCACCACTTCGAATTTGTTGGCATTAAATATTTCTATAAATTCACTTTCTGTCAATTCGAACGGTTTGTAACTTTTGGTTTTTACTGACATAGAGGGCAATTCAACTTGTCGGTATAGTGTTTTGCCATTTTTAGTTATCCCAATATTTAGGGAATCCCCATCATAAGATTGTATTATTATGCTTATATTGATAATATGTTTCGCAATTTTCGGCATAACCCGCACTTCAGCCGGATTGCTAATTATCTCCGCAATGGCTTCAACAAAACCATTTTTATAGATTATCCTTTCCCCAGTTTTCTCATTGTCAATAAATTGTTCACAAGAATATTTCAACCATAATTCGCAAGTATTCATTTTAACCTCAATTTGCTTGTTTGTAATTGTTCGCAACCGGCTAAGTGCCACTACGTTATGGGTGTTTTTGCCTTAAAGAGAAGTATAATGCGGGGTAGTTTATCGTTTCTTGGACTCTGCCGGAATCCAATTTTTATTTTTTGCTGTATCCTTTAACAACACCTTGCCATATTGCGAGGCGGTTTCAAGCTCGCCTCGCTTTATAGCATTATAAATTGTTTGCCGGGTGCAGTTCTTATCGGTAGCAAACTCAATTATCGTTTTCATTAGCATCTTCCCATTGTTTACTATAACCATTCCAACGATAATTATTCCGTGCTTTTTTCTCACATTCTTTTTTTGTCGAGCCATAAAAACAATAAGAATTGCCATCTGTTGTTTTAACTACTTTGCCGGTTTGATAACTAATTGTTTTGTTTTGAAATGTTACTGTTAGCTTTTTCATTCTGTAGTTCCTTATAAGTTGTTTTTAATCTCACTTCAAAGATACAATTTGTTTTACACAATGTCAAGCAAAAAATAAAAATAATTTTACGATGTCGGCAAAAAACCCATAACTCGGCAATCAATTTGACCGCGCTTTTCAGTGCGGTCTTTTTTTTAATTCCTTGTTATCAATCAAAATTTTTAAGAACAATTTGGGCGGCAAATTATTTGCAACACCGTTACACCCGCCTTCTAGCCAAGACTTTACGCTTAATTATTTTTTTATTTTGTTCAACCAACGGCATATTTACGACCGCTACATTTTCTTTAGTATTATCAATAGCTTTTTCTTTAAGCCGTTTTTCTATTGCAATGTAGCGCGGATTTAATTTTAAAATACATGCAAGCGCATAAGCCCATATATCCAACACTTCATTTCGCGCATGTGGTGATTTCTTTTTCCAAATCCAATGATGCCGGTTTGTGCGTTTATTCAATTCTTTTATTTTACGTTCACTTGTCAGCTGTTCAAAATATTGTAGATTGGCGAACGCTTTTGTAAAATGCATCTTTACCGGACTTTCATTTGTACGCAACATTTTATGTATTGTATTTTTTGCAGCATCAACTCCAATTTTTTGCAAATGAATATCTTTTGCCGCGCCAACGTTAGATACATTTAATAAAATCGGTTTATCATCCCCGGCTTCTCCCTTAATTGGCATCCAACCTTTGTAGTATCTTTTTTTACATTGTTTATAACAGCTTTGTGTATTAGAGCCGGTACCTCCAGAATCTATAAACACCGGGAAGTCCCAACCGGGCCGATAATGAATACCAAGTTCTACGCCGTCTTCGCGTTTCCATTTCTTTTGTTGTACTGCTTCCAGATCATTCCAAACATCATCTTGATCAACATCGCCGTAAAGAACACTATATTCTATTTGCCACGGCTCATTCTGTAAACCAAATCCAATCACTTGATATTCTAAACGGTCCGGCTGCATATCTGCAATCAATACTAAAACTAAAACTTCATTTGCAATTCGGTAATCATTTTTATCTGTAAGATAATCTTCACATCTTTCAAGCAAACCGGTTGTATCTAGTTCGATTGTTTTATCTCGCCTAAATGGGAGGCCAAATACTGTATTATATACTACTTGCAAATCTTCCGGTTTATCCTTCTTATCGAGGAAATATTTTACTATTGTACTCCAAGTAGAAAATGTTGAATAAAGTCTACCGCCGACCAATCCATAATGATTTTTTATTTCGGGATGCTTCACATATTCTTTTCCATTCGTCAACATCCAATGCTTATGTTTTTCTTCAATCATTTTTTCACAATGGTGGCATTGATATTTTGTTGTTTCCGGGTAATGCTTTGTTATGTTACCTTCTAGATCATAATCTTTGTCCCATTTCAAACCGTACTTTGAATCTCTAGTACCAAATTCAAGCATTTGATAACCGCCGCAATGCGGGCATGGAACATGATATTCGGTTTGATTACTTTTTTTATAGCTTTCCTCGGTAGGACATTCATCGATGATTGTTGGCGTAGATATTTCAATTAATTTTCTTCCAAGTAAAGCATAAGATTCTGTTCGTTGCCAGCCCAACTCAACCGAATTTCCTTCTGTGCCGGCCACTGTAATTCTAGAACGATCATCCGCAATAACGAACATAATTGAACGGGAAGATAAATCTTGCGAGACTCTAGAACCGGTGATTGCAATAAATCCGCCGGTTAATATTTTTTTATATAAAGTTTTATTATCCTTCGAATTACTTTTTGTCGGCGCCAGTTTTTGTTGAAGCCATTTATTTGATCTAACCATAGCTTCGAATTTTTCATTTGAGAAATTACGAGCGTCACCGTCATCCGGGTATATTAATAATATTCTTGCCCCCGGTATATTATCAACTATGTAGGAAATAATAATTTTTATTATTTCGGTTTTGCCAATTTGCGAACTACACATTAAAGTAATTCGCTCAATCATTGGATTCATAAAAGCGTTAAATATACCATTCAAAAAAGGTTGTGTTGTTCTATCCCATAATCCCGGTCGAGAAGATTCTTCTTTTGAAAAATTTATTTTAGTTTCAGCCCAATCCATAATTGGCGGTAGTTCTTTTATTTTAAAGAGCATCAAACCAGCAAGAACTATTTCCATTAAATTATTTTTGTATTTATAATTCAATTTTGGTCTCGGAAATTTGTTTTTTTGTTTGATTTACGTAGGTGGTAAGAATATCTATTATTTCTTTAATATCTTTTTTATCAATTAATTTATCAGCAACTCGTATCGGCAGTCCATCTAGATTATTAACGATGACACTCATTTGTTTAATCCATACATCCATTACTGCGGACTTCATTATTATTTGTTCTTGTGCTTTGAGTAATTCTATTTCTTTCAATTCGGCATTTACGCGATCAAGTTTTTCGCGACCTTTTTCAGAGAAGGCTTTTTCAAGACGATTTTCATAAATTTCTTTTATGTTATTAAATCTCCATAAATCACATGCAATAAGCGGCCATGCGTCGTGACCGGCTTTTGGAAGTCCTTGCTCACGGTGCAGCTCACTCAAATATTTTTCAGAAACACCAAAGTGCGCGGCGAGTTCTGCTGTTGTAACGGTTATATTTAATAGATTTTCATTCACAATATTTTGTCAAATAATTTATAACTACTATTTATTTTCAAGAAACTTAAATCAATTATTCTATTTTTAACTCATATTCAGGTTCAGGTGATACTCTACGGTTACTTATATTGTCAATTCATGCGAGGCACTGTTATC
>JBAZGP010000371.1:0-3907 GCA_041652835.1 Lutibacter sp.
GTGGGCAAATTAAGTTTGCTCATGGTTTTTGCATGTGCCACAATTGCATCAAAAAGTGTGTCGCGCTCGTTGTCCAAATCGTGCAATTGGTTGCTGAGTACGCTGCTTGTTTCCTGTGCTTTAATTTTTGCAATGGCGGGCAGCATTGCATTAACTTTTTGGAAGGATTTAGTAAGGTGCAGTGTTTCGGGTTGGTATTTTACTGCAATTTGTGCAAGTTGATTCACGAATATCGTGTATTCGTTGTTGCGGAGGTTTTTTAAAGTTAACCGATTTAATTTTTGAGGCATAATTTTCAATTTTAAATGTTAGGATGAAATTAATTACATCAAAAGTAAAGATTTTTTTAAACAAATTTATTTTTTATTAATACAAAATTCCGATTGTTATCGGGGGCAAAATAGTTTTCAGATAAGGTTTCCTGAAAAAGGCAAGGGCTAAATAAATTTCAGTCATGGTTTCCTGAAAAAGGCAAAGGAAAAATAATTTTCAGACATAATATCCTGAAAAAGGTAGGGGCAAATTTTTTTTCAGGTAAGGTTTCCTCAAAAAGGCAAGGGTTAAAATATTTCCGCCATGATGTCATAACTTTAGAAAAGAATAAAAATACTAATCCTTCTATGCTCTTTTGATGTTTTTATCCGGGAAAAACCACATAACCAAGACGACAATATAAGGATTGTTGGAAGCCGCGTAAATTTAGTTGTTGCACAATACCTGCCGGTTAAACCGGCTTAAATCCCTACCACGCAGGAATGGCAGCCGCCAAAAAAAACAAGGCTGATTAGCCTGCTTCCTTTGGCGGCTGCTTTTAATTCCTATTTGTACAACACATTTAAAATGTTTATCCTAACCTGGATAAACCAGAAATGACAAAATGCAATAAACAAAACTCAAATAATGCCCAAAATTCAATGATGAAAATTCAAAACCAAGACTGGTGAATCACTCTTCTTTCTTTTTGAAATTTAAATATTTATGATTGTAATTTACCTGTCTGCCTGAGCATTCAGGCAGGTTTGTTATTTGCATTTAGTTTTTTGTAATTTCTGCCAAAAAAAACATCAATTTCAAAAATAAGACATTAAAAATTTCTTTCACCAGGGATAAGTTCTTGTCATTTCTTTTCGGTTCTTTTTTGAGGTTTGAGAAGTTTATCAATTGTAAATCCCTGCAATCCACCAAGTATTAATGTCATCACACTAATGGGTATTATCGAGACCGGTTCTTTCGACACAATAAGCATTGCCGAAGGTAGTAATACCAAAAAGGCTATTAAGACTCCTTTAATTATCGAATCCAACTTCAAGTCAATTGTTGCAGTAAACAAACCAATAATTACCCACATCGAAAATGCAGACAGATTGGCATCCCAGGGTAATCGCTGACAAATCATTGGGATAAGATCTAAAATTCCGACAATGATCCCTATAAATATCCCGGTTAATATCCTTTTCATTATATCAAAACCTTTATCACAACCGTATTTATTCAACATCCCTTGCTGTTGAATAAAAATATTCTTTATTGTTTTGCTTTAAAGAGAACAGAGGTAATTAATTCGATTAGAAAACCATAAATCGTCCCCATCACTAATGTTGAAACAAAAATCATCGTATGATTAAATTCAGGATTCTCGGGACCTAACATTGCACCAAACGACATGGGTAAACTAAAAATAAAACCCATTAACATTCCGTGCAAAGCCCAATGTTTACAAGCAAAACGACTTATTCCAATCGCCACTCCAATAAGTGTCCTGCTAAGAATGATGTTCAGTGCCAGGATAGTTGATAATTCATTTTGTCCGCTTGATGCAAAACCAAAGCACACAAAACCAAAAACAACTCCTAGTAAAGTGCTAATAACTAATCTTTTTGTTTTCATAAGACCTCCGTTTTTTAAAATTTATTGATATGTTTTAACCATTGGTTTTTGTTACCGATTTTCAAATATCTGACCTTTCAAGTCACACAAAAATAAATTAAATACAGAAATGCTAATGGTCAAGCTTATAAAATCGTCAGGCACGTTGAAGTGATTACTGATTTGAATTGATAAAAAGATCAGTATTCATCAGTTCCATCAGTCAAATCAGTGTACCTTTACAATTCAAATAGTACACTGATCGAACTGATCAGACTGATGAGGACTGATAAAAGGAATAGCATTCATCAGTTCCATCAGTCAAATCAATGTACCTTTACAATTCAAATAGTACACTGATCGAACTGATCAGACTGATTTTGACCGATAAAAAGATCAGTATTCATCAGTTCCATCAGTCAAATCAGTGTACCTTTACAACACAAATAGTACACTGATCAAACTGATCAGACTGATTTTGACCGATAAAAAGATCAGTATTCATCAGTTCCATCAGTCAAATCAATGTACCTTTACAACACAAATAGTACACTGATCAAACTGATCAGACTGATGAGGACTGATAAAAGGAATAGCATTCATCAGTTCATTCAGTCAAATCAGTGTACTATTTTAACTCAAAAAAGTACATCATTAATAAATCGGACAAATGGAATATTTATATTCAGAAATTACAAGTAATGTCTTGAAAGCCTTTTATAATGTTTATAATAAACTTGGATTTGGCTTTTTGGAGAAAGTTTATGAAAACGCCATGTTGATTGAATTGAAGAAATTTGGATTGTATGCTGAAAAGCAAAAACCAATTAAAGTTTACTATGATAATGAATTAGTTGGTGAATATTTTGCTGATATTGTTGTAAATAATTGTGTAATTATTGAACTTAAAGCACTCGAAAGTCTTTGCCTTGAGCATGAAGCTCAATTAGTAAATTATTTAAAAGCTACTGAAATTGAAGTGGGGCTATTGCTTAATTTTGGTAAAGAACCTCAACAAAAAAGAAGGGTGTTCACTAATGATTTAAAATACAAATAGTACACTGCTCAAACTGATCAGAGTGATTTGGACTGATAAAAAGATCAGTATTCATCAGTTCCATCAGTCAAATCAGTGTACCTTTACAATTCAAATAGTACACTGATCGAACTGATCAGAATGATTTTGACCGATAAAAAGATCAGTATTCATCAGTTCCATCAGTAAAATCAATGTACAATTTATTCGCAATTTAGTGGGAATCGCTCCTCCAACCACCCAAACATCTCCTCAAAAGCACGGTTTCTGACCTCCTCTTTTGAAAGAAAAATATCGTGCAAAGCATCTTTAATTTCAATCATCGTAATATCTTTTCCAAGTTTCGGCCCGATTTGCCTGATGTGCTCAACATTTAAAACGCAATCAGATGTATGCGCTTCAGTGCACATTGTTTTTGGAATAAACGATTTGGAAGAATGCATGATCAAGGTTGGTACTTTGATGGTGGAATGTTTCTTTAATCTCGTTTGCACTTCACTTATAGCACTAAGCCATGCTAAATAAGTCGGGAAATGGTTTATGGGTTTCCAGTCTAAATTGAAATCCCATTCACCGTAGTGATCTTTGTGAAGGCTCTGGTTATAAACTGGCGACACGGTATTCTCAATTTTTGAATAGGGTAGGATAGAAGCAACTGTCTTGGTTATTAAAGGTATTACCAGTCGCGAAAACTTAGAAATATTCATCTCGAGGAAGGGGGAATTTAAAATCAAGGCACTGACCAAACCCCTTTCCGATCCCGAATTCATGTATAAACTTGCGATTAATCCTCCGGTGGAATGTCCAAATAAGATAATTGGCTGTTTGCAGATTTGATGAATCTCTGTGAGTGCCATGGATATTTCCGCAAAGTATTCCGCAATCGACCTGCAATAATTTGGGTGCTGATGTTTCAGTAAGGAATTTCCAAATTTTCGCAACTCCAGAGCATAAAAGTCATATCCATGAAAATTGAATTGATTTGATACATGTGGATGAAAAAAA
>JBAZGP010000372.1:0-3907 GCA_041652835.1 Lutibacter sp.
AATGATACAATTCTAACACGAATTCACTCTGCTTGTGCTAGCGGAGATTTATTTGGATCATTAAGATGCGATTGCGGAGAACAATTAATTCAAGCTATGAAAATAATTGAGAACAACGGAAGTGGAATAATTGTGTATTTGCAACAAGAAGGTAGGGGAATTGGTCTTATGAATAAGATGAAGGCTTATAAACTGCAAGAACTTGGCATGGATACTATAGAAGCAAACTTACAATTGGGTTTTGCCCCAGATGAAAGAGAATATCAAATAGGAGCTGAAATTCTTAGTGCCCTTAGCATAAAGCAAGTGAAATTATTGACCAATAATCCAGACAAAATTCTTGGATTGGAACAAAACGGAATCCAGGTGGTTAAACGTATCCCATTAATAATACAATCAAACCCATTCAATAAATACTATTTGGATACAAAGGAAATTTATATGGGGCATCAACTTAGTGAAGAAAAATTAGAAAATCAATGCTATGATAACTGATATATTTGAATTAAGACCTCGTTATGGAGAGGTTGACCAAATGGGATATGTGTATCATGCCAATTATGTTACCTATTGCCACCAAGCTCGTAACGAATTATTACGAAAATTAGGTGTGGACGAGATTAAACTTGAAAATAACCATATCATACTACCCGTAATTTCTTTTGAAATTAATTATAGAAAGCCTGCTCACTTTGATGAACTCATTACTATAAAAACAACAATTAGAAAAGTGCCAAAGGTTCGTTTTAGTTTCGAATTTGAAATAAAAAATGAACAAAACACTCTTTTAAGTATAGCGAAATCTACTGTTGTTTTTGTAGATAGTAGGTCTCGTTTGCCAAAGAATATCCCTGATTTTATTGAAAACATACTTAAAACCAAGTTTAAAAGTGATATTCCATGAAAATAACTGTACTTACTGAAAATTGCGCTGGATCTAGATTTCTCGCAGAGCACGGATTATCTTATTTAATTGAACATGAAGGAGAAAAGATTTTGTTTGATGCTGGGCATACTGATGTCTTTATTAAAAATGCCAATACACTTGGCATTGATATTCAAAAAGAAGTCGACACGGTTGTCCTTAGTCATGGCCATTGGGATCATGGAGATGGACTACAGTATATTGACAATAAAACTTTAATTACCCATCCTGGAGTTTTTATCAAGCAATCTAGAAAGAAAGACAATTCAAACATCGGACTAAAGTTAAGCAAAAGTGACCTTGAACAAAAGTTTAAATTGATTCTCAAAAAGGAACCTTATTATATTTCAGACAAAATAATTTTTTTGGGACAAATACCAAGACAAAATGATTTTGAGGCAAAAACCACTCATTTTTCAGATGAATCAGGTCAGCCTGATTTTGTAATGGATGATTCGGCTATTGCTGTTATTCAGAATAACGAGCTAATTGTAATTACGGCATGCTCTCATTCCGGTATTTGTAATATTATTGAGTATGCTATTAAAGTTACGGGCATTACCAATGTAAGAACCGTAATTGGTGGTTTTCATTTAAAGGAGAACAACCTGCAAACCAAACACACTATAAATTTTCTGAAAAATAAAGGCATCAATAAAATTTATCCATCGCATTGTACTGAGCTTCCTTCGCTGGTTGCTTTTTATGAAAACTTTAATACAGAACAAGTAAAAACAGGAAGGGTTTTAAATTTTTAAAAATGCAAACTAAACAAATAAACATAAATCCAATTGGGATAATTCACACACCATTTAATGCTATTAAAGGCATGCCTATTCAACCTCTAGCCGCAAAGGGTGTCAAAGGTTATATTGAGTTATTTCCCGAATATATAAAGGGTTTAACCGATTTGGCGGAATTTTCACACATTACACTACTGTATCACTTGCATAAAATAAATGGCTACAATTTAATGGTAAAACCTTTCATGGATAATAAAGAACATGGAATATTTGCCACCAAATCACCCAAACGACCAAATGCAATAGGGCTTTCTACAGTTAAACTTTTAGGAATTGAAAATAATGTTATTCATATAGAAATGCTTGATATGTTGAATGGAACTCCCCTAATTGATATCAAACCGTTCTTTTCAAAGTTTGACAATAGAACAAACACTAAATCCGGATGGCTAAATAATCAGCTAAATATTCCTATTAAAGAACTTCGTTCTCATGAACATTTTAAAATAAAACACCTATGACAAATAAAATACCAATGACAAATAATATACTTATTGAAGATCAATATAAAAGAACAAGTTTATTTGAAAAAGAAAATGTAAATTATCTGGTTCGCGTTTTAAAAAGATTTAATACGGTACCGAAGATAAACAACATAAATATTATTACCTCTACTAGGGAGCCTAATGTATTCAAAATTGTACCTAACAAATCTATTATAATTGGTTCGTTATTTTTAAAGGAACCTATTTTAGCTTTAGTTTATTTAAGATATGGTATTGAATGGCAACTTTGGTATAAAGCTTTGAGTAGCGAAAAAAATGATACTGTTCTATGTGATTTAGCGGCGCTTGAAGTGACTCGAATATTTTATAAATTATTACTTAAAGATGATAAAGAAAAATTAAAATCTCTTAATTATTTTTTAATTAATTTGATTAAAAATGATGAAGATTTAAATACCGAATCATTATTAAAATATGAAGCGTTACAAACTTTTCATGGATTAAATAATAGCAACAAAGTATTTAAAGAATCATGGAAGCCTATTATTGAAAATTTGGCAAAACCAACTGAGTATTTATTTATGTCTGGTGGTGATCTTAGATTGAATATTGATGAAATTGATTTGTTAAATAAATATGGGTGCCGACCATTTCCAAGACCTGATGCATTTACTTTTGCCTCATCAACAGCAACGAGTGTATCAAATTTTGCTTTTGATAAAACAGATAAAGTTAGAAGTATATTAATTAAAAACAGTTTAAAAAATGGTTTTAAAAATACCACCATCGCGTTTTCTGAATTACTAAAAAATAACCTTAGAAAAATATTTAAATTAAAAGACGAATGCCAAATAATTTTTTCCCCATCGGGTACGGATTCAGCACTTCAGATAGCAGCCATCACTCAAATTATTTCCAATAAAGACATTACACATGTTTTAGTGGCTTCTGATGAAACTGGTAGCGGTGTACCTGCGGCATTAAAAGGATGTCATTTTGAAAACACAACAGCTTTAAATTATCCAGTAAAAAAAGGCGATAAAATTGAAGGATTTAGAGACATTGATTTGATTAAAATTCCTTTTAGAGATGAAAATGGAGCATTAAAATCGTCCAGTCAATTAGACAAAGAAGTTTTTAATGCCATTTCTAAAACCAATGAATTAGGTAGACATGTAGTGTTGCATACTATGGATCAATCAAAATTGGGCTATCAATCTCCTAGTGAAAAAATGATGCAAAATTTGAATACACTTAACAATTTATCAATACAAATTATTGTAGATGCCGCACAACTTAGGTTAGACCCTACAGACATACAAAATTATTTAAATAAAGGATA
Organism: Lutibacter sp.; assembly: GCA_041652835.1. Lineage (GTDB taxonomy): Bacteria > Bacteroidota > Bacteroidia > Flavobacteriales > Flavobacteriaceae > Lutibacter. Next base: position 3,517 of record JBAZGP010000372.1, read on the forward strand.
TATTGTCACCATAACAGGAAGTAAATACTTTACTGGTCCTCCTTATTCTGGCGCATTAATTCTGCCGAAAAGTGTTAGTAAATTAATTCATTCTGTAAAAAATACCTTACCAGAAGGTTTAACCAAATATTACCATCATTCCGATTGGCCGACTTCATGGTTTTGTTCAAATGATTTATCCGATGGATATAATTATGGTTCCTATATGCGTTGGAACGCTGCCATAGTTGAAATGGTTAGATACTACAAAACACCAATTCTATATAGAAATATGGGTACTGAAATGTTTTGCAATTTTGTTGAAGATTCTATAAAAGATGCCACTTTTTTAGAACCGCTTTATGGTAATGAAACAAAAACTAACAGTTATAATAGTGCAGCATTCGGAATA
>JBAZGP010000373.1:0-3901 GCA_041652835.1 Lutibacter sp.
TGGGAATATTTACAGCCTTATTTCAAAAATAATATGTTTTTATTATGTGCTTTGGATGAAGCTTATACCGATTTATATACACGACAAAAAGGCGTGAAACTTTACGAATATTGGAATTTTAAACCTGAAAATCTTCCACAGTCAAATTATACCATTGGCATTGATTCGATAGAAAATATGGTTTCGAAAATGAAGGAAATGCCTTGGCCCATTTATAAAATAAAATTAGGTACCAATAACGATATTGAAATTGTCACTGAATTAAGAAAACACACCGATGCCATTTTTAGAATAGATGCCAATTGCGGTTGGACAGTAACCGAAACCATCAAAAATTCCATTGAATTACAAAAATTAGGCGTCGAATTTATAGAGCAGCCCTTGCAGGCAAACAACTGGAAAGGCGCTAAAATTGTGTTTGACAATTCCTATTTACCCATAATTGCTGATGAAAGCTGCATTACAGAAAGCGATATTGAAAAATGTTACAATCATTTTCACGGCGTAAACATAAAATTGATGAAATGCGGCGGATTAACACCCGCAAAAAGAATGATTGCCAAGGCCAAATCTTTGGGATTAAAAACTATGGTGGGTTGTATGACGGAATCTTCTATAGGAATTTCAGCCATTGCACATTTAACACCAATATTAGATTATGTAGATATGGATGGCGCTTTGTTGTTAGAAAATGACATCGCTTCAGGAGTAAAATTAGATAACGGAACTATTTTATTCTCAGATTTAAATGGTACCGGAGTTCTCTTAAACAACTAAAATTTCATAAAAAATGAAAAAATTAATTATTACAAGTATCTTTTTATTTATCACCTTCGGCTACGGACAACAAATAGATCCATTGCTAACTTCTGATGTGAAAAATCAAAAAGAATGGGTTGACAGCATTATGAATAAGCTAACATTAAAACAAAAAATAGCTCAATTATTTATGATTCAGGCTTATTCAAATAAAGATGAAAAGCATTCTGATTACATTAAAAAAATAATAAAAAAACATCGGGTTGGTGGGTTAATTTTTATGCAAGGAACTCCTGAAAAGCAGGCTGAATTAACAAATGAGTTTCAAACAACTTCAAAAATCCCTTTATTAATTGGTTTTGATGGCGAATGGGGTTTAAATATGCGGTTAAAAAATTCTTTTCGTTATCCATGGAATATGACTTTAGGAGCCGTTCAAAACAATAAATTAATTGAACAATTTGGAGAACAATTAGGAGAACACTGCAAAAGAATAGGAATTAACATTAATTTTGCTCCAGTTGTTGATATCAATACAAATCCAGAAAATCCAATTATAGGGAATCGTTCATTTGGAGAGAATAAATACAATGTAACGGATAAAGCCATTGCCTTCACAAAAGGAATGCAAAGTAAAGGAGTAATGGCAAATACCAAACATTTTCCTGGTCATGGTGATACATCAACCGATTCTCATAAAACACTTCCTTTTTTAAATTTCAGTTTACAGCGATTAGACTCTATTGAGTTGTATCCTTATAAAAAATTATTCAACACCAATTTAGCAAGTGTTATGGTGGCTCATTTAAATGTTCCGTCTTTAGAACCAAAACCAGGAGTTCCAACCTCAATTTCATACAATGTAATTACAAAACTTTTAAAAGAAAAAATGGGGTTCAACGGATTGGTTTTTACTGATGCATTAAACATGAAAGGAGCTGCAAATTATGCAAAACCCGGTGAGATAGATTTAGCCGCTTTTAAAGCAGGAAACGACATGCTTCTAATTCCAGAAAACATAAAATCAGGCATAAAAAAAATAAAAAGAGCAGTTAGAAAGGATAAGATTCTTAAAGAACGTTTAAATCAGTCTGTTAAAAAAATACTAAAAGCAAAATACTGGGCTGGGTTAAACAATTTTGTTCCAATAAGAATAGATGGAATACAAGATGACATTATCACCATAAAAGATAAGTTGTTGTTTCGAAATTTAATGAAAGAAGCGATTACAGTTGTAAAAAACGATCAGGAAACGCTACCAATAAAAGAACTGACTAACAACAAAATAGCTTATGTTAAATTAGGAGATTCAGATAATTTAAGTTTTACAAGTACACTAAAAAAATATACCGAAGTTGACATTATTTCTGATGAAAATATAACTGGTTTATTACAAAAATTGAAATTGTATGATACTGTTATTATTGGTTATCACAAATCCGATGAAACTCCATGGAAAAGTTTTAAAATGACTTCCGAAGAACTAATTTGGTTGCATGAAATTGCGAATAAACATAAAGTCATTTTAGATGTCTTTGCGAGCCCTTATACACTTTTAGATATCTCTGATTTTAATACTATTGATGCTGTTTTAGTTTCATACCAAAATAATGAAGTATCACAAGAAATATCCGCCCAAATAATATTTGGTGCAATAGAAGCTAAAGGAAAACTGCCTGTTTCTATTAAAACTGTTTTTCCTGAAGGAACGGGATTGGCAACTACAAATTTAATGAGGCTTTCTTATACAATTCCTGAAGAAGTTGGAATGAGCAGTAAATTGCTTGCAAAAATAGATTCGGTAACAAAAATAGTCGTGGATTCTTTAATGGCACCGGGAGGACAGGTTTTGGTTGCTCGTTACGGAAAAGTAATCTATCATAAAAGTTTTGGATTTCACACCTATGATAAAAAGCAAGAAGTAAAATTAACAGATATGTACGACTTGGCTTCAGTAACTAAAATAATCGGTGCGCTGCCGCTAATTATGAAAAGTGAAGAAACTGGATTGTTAAATTTAGATGAAACACTTGGCACACTATTACCTTATCTAAAGGGATCAAATAAAGATACCATATCTATAAAAGAAGCATTATCTCACGTCGGAAAAATTATGCCATGGATTCCTTATTATTTGGAAACAATTGACAGCATTACCAAAAAGCCTCTTCCAAATTTATACAGAACAGAAGAAAGTAAAGAATTTTCAATTAAAGTAACTGAAAATTTATTCCTGATTAATTCCTATACAGATACTATTTATAAAAGAATTGCCGATGTTCCTCAACTGAAAAAAGCAGGTTACAAATACAGTGGCTTGGTATTTTACTTGTTTAAAAAATATATAAAAGATACCTATCATAAAGAAATGGATGAGTTAGATGACAGTCTTTTTTACAAACCTTTGGGAGCCACATCGCTCACCTACAATCCATTAAGTAAATTCAATAAATCTGAAATTGTTCCATCTGAAATAGATGGTTATTACAGACATCAAATGCTACAAGGCGATGTTCATGATATGGGTGCTGCAATGATGAATGGTGTTAGCGGAAATGCTGGTCTTTTTTCAAATTCGAATGATTTAGCAAAAATGATGCAAATGTACTTACAAGGCGGTTATTATGGTGGAAAAAGATATTTTGAGACTAAAACAATCGACAAATTTAATCATAGATATTATGAGAAAGATAGTATACGGAGAGGACTTGGTTTTGATAAACCTGACTTAAATCCGAAAATTAAAGTTGCAAGTAAATATGCCTCTGCAAGCAGTTTTGGACATAGTGGATTTACAGGAACCTATGTCTGGGCTGACCCAGATACTGGGATTTTATATGTATTTTTATCAAATAGGGTTTTCCCATCAATGAGCAACAATAAACTAGGAGAACAAAATATTAGAACAGAAATTCATAACTTAATTTATGAAGCAATTATTAAATAAACCAATAGACTAAAGTACCTCAGATTTTTAAATCTTACTAAAGTCAGCATTGCTTGACTACTCAAGTATGAAAGTATCTGTGTCATTATTCAATTTTATGTGATGCTCCAAATAGGCACTTCATAATTGGTTAATCATTTGGATATACTCTCTTATTTATTTTTCTCAATTGTTTATTTGTTTCCAAATTTTAGG
>JBAZGP010000374.1:0-3900 GCA_041652835.1 Lutibacter sp.
CAATCAGAAATAAATTCAGTAAACAGGCTTATTTCACAATTTCGAGATATGGATGAGTCTAAATTGCTTGAAATTCATGCTTATAGATTAACGAAAGATTGGAAAAAAGGTAGAATAGCATTAAACAAACCTTATCTTAATAAAAAACAATCAGTTTTAAGTCAAATGAGATTAGCAGATGAATATTTGAAATTACTTCAAAAACCTACAATTGAAAAAGTTAAAATAATTTATGGCATAACAGGTATAACCCTTTCATCTGAATTAAGCCAAAATTTAGTAAAAATGGGAAATAGACAAATTGTAGGAGGTGGTATAATAAATCAAAATATTTCTTATATTTTAGGAATAATGATGAGTAATGCTTCTTATAATAAGAATTCTGGTATATGGAAAGCCTTAATTCCTTTAACTGTTGGTAATAATAAAGAATATAGAAGAATCTTGCAACAATTGAATAAAGTAATTCAAAGATACTATAAAATAATTGATAAATATGTATCATATGTTAGAATAAATGTAAAATATCAACTATATGGCGGAGTAGAGCAGTGGTCATCAATCCCTTATGTTTCAATTTATAATTTCACTATTCCATTTTGGTTATTATCAAATATTGGAATAGATTTGAATTATACATCAATTTCTGACTATACAAATTCATCTGGAATTATCGAAAAAATTTTAAAAATCGAAATTACATGGAAATAAGGGATTTTCATGAATTCTGGAAATGATTTTTGGAAAAGAAATGGTGCTATTTTTTCAAAAACCAAAGAAGTTAAAGAAATGAACCGACATATTCAAATGTATACATTTGATATTGAAACACAAGATGGATTAATCAGAAAAAAATTATATTGTTGGTCTTTTTGCGGTAGAGAAGAAAATAATGTAGGTTCATTAAAGATTCTCTGTAAAGATAAGGTTTCTGATAGTAAAGGATGTAATATCGATAAATTGTTTACTTATTTTGCTCAGCACTTTATGAAAAATCAAGATAAAAAAGTAGTTTTTGTGCATAATTTATCATTTGAAGCGCCTTTTATTATTGAATATTGCGTAAAGTTTAAGATTGAATATCATGAAATAGTGCCGCACTCTTCATTTTTGATGATTGAAATTCCTATGTTTAGCCTTAAATTCATCGATTCTTATCAATTACTATTAGAAGGTCAAGATAAAGCAGAAATAACTTATAATATTCCAGAAAAATTACGTAAAATAGACTGTAAAGCAATTTTCAAGAAGAACTATCGATATTGGAGTAATCATGATAAGGCTTTAGTATATGCCCATAACCAAAATGATGTAAAAGCCCTCTATTTAATTATGAGAGAATTCCGAAAATTAGTCTTTAAAGTTATTAATGTAGATATTTTAAAATGTATATCTCTCGCACAAATAGGGCTGAAGGGGCTTCAGAAAAATATAACAACGAATATTCTCAATAACTTCATTTATATGAAAGGTAATCATTATTGCGTGGATTACGAAAGATATGATTTTGTGAAGGCTTCATTTCATGGTGGAAAGACTGAAGTCTATAACTCTTCATTACAGAAAGATTTAGTGAAATTGGATGTTAATTCACTATATCCACACGAAATGTCTGATAAAGACTATCCGTGTGGGCAGGCAGAATGGTTATATGCTAATAAAGAAAAAGATAAAAAAATTTTACAAAATATTATAGAAGGAAAAGATGAACATTTAGGCTTTATTGAATGTATGATTTTACCTAATCAAGATGATAATTATCCTATTTTACCACAAATATATGAAAATAAAATTCTATTTACAGTAGAGACACAAAAAGGGGTTTATACTACCCCAGAATTACAATATGCCCATAATTTAGGCTACAAAATAACACCTGTTAAAGGCTTGATTTATGAAGATAAATGTAGCCCTTTCAAAGTATTTGTCAATAAATTATATGAATTAAAGAAGAAAGAAAAGGGAGCCATAAGACAAATCGCTAAAATTCTTCTAAATGCTGGTGGCTTTGGAAAATGGGGTGAAAAAATTATCAAAGAACTATTTGTAGCACAATTCTTTGATTCAGAAAGTGAAGCATTAGAATTTTTAGATAGTTTAAATGAAAAAGCACAAATAATTGAAAATTCTGATGTAAAAAAATGGGTAGTTAAATATAACGAATTAAAAGAGATGCCTAAACCAAATAAAAACGTTGCTATTGCTTCATTTATTACCGCTTATAGTCGAATCCATTTAACCGATTTACAACATACAATTGAAGAAAATGATGGAAAAGTAATTTATTCAGATTCAGATTGCATAGTTATTCCAAAAATATTTGCTAAATTTATTGCCTGTGGAAACGAATTAGGGCTCTGTAAAATTGAATCTATAATAGAAGAAGCCAAATATTTAGCCCCTAAGGCTTATATTGAGCGAATTGATGGAAAAATTAAGATAAACTGTAAAGGTCTTGAACAAAAATATATTAAGCAATTTGAGCCTTATTTTTCATCAATAGAAAAAGCAGAGCAATTTTTACGACATTTTCACTTATTAGATGAAAAGTATTGCACTTATAAACAATCTTTACAAAAAGGAAAGTTGTTTGAAAGCCAAAGAAGAAAATATTTACCGATTTTTACAAACGACAAACGAAAATTCTATAAAGATGGAACTTCAAAGGCATGGAGCGATAAAATTGCAAAAAATAAACAAACAATATCGAAAGAAGTTAATTAAGGCTATTTCAAATGAAATAGTAATTGAAGTGCTTTCAAAAATGAAAGTAATGAATGAACAATTGAATTTTGAAGAAAAAAAGATGATTAAAACAATAATAAGTGGAATTTTAGGAGGCATTATATTAATATGTCTAACATAATTAAATCGAATTATAGTAAAATTCCATCAAGACATTCATCTTTTATTCAATCTATATTTCCAAATTTAGAAAGGTTTGGAATTGATTTAGGCAATATTGAAGTAAAAGAAAGTTATTCATATAATAATTCATTTACATTAAGAGAAAAAGATAAAAAATCGGAATATATTCTGTTTTATACTCATTTAGAAGATACTTTTTTTCTCACAAAATCAACTGAATTAACTTTTTTGAGTAAAAAAAGTAAAGTTAGATTAAGCTGGGTTAAAAAACATTTTTTATTTCAAACGAAAGATGTAATTGAATTAATTGATAAAATAACACCTTTTTTAAATAAAAACTATAACCCCTTAAAGGTAGAACTATGAGCAAAAATCAAATACAATTAAATTTAGAAGAATCTGTATATGCTACAAGCATATGCAAATTGTGCGGAAAGCCTTTATCAGACCATTCATCAGAATTTATTCGATTTATTATAACAGATTATAATAATAAGCAAAATTATAAAGCATAATTTTTCAATATCTTTAAATACTTCTTTTTGCTAATTTTAAAGTAATATATAATTTCACTTCAATTGTATAGTAAACGTTGAAGATAGAAAAAAGTGAAAAAAATGCCAAGTGCAAGTAAAATTGTAGGCTTTTTAGTTGCTTTGTTAATTTTGGGAATTCTTTTACCAATCGGTTTAGCAGATATTTTAGAATTCTCTTCAACTGATACTACAATTGAAACATTAGTTACTATTGTATTACCTTTAGTAGTCGTAATTTCAATAGTGTTGGCTTTAATCCCGAAAGAAGAAGGAAAATAATATGGCAAAATTATCTATTGAATGGATAATCGGATTGGTTGTAGCACTAATTATCATCGGTGCTTTAATGTCTACATCTCTGTCCGGATTGATTAGTTTTACTTCTTCAAACGTTACTATCGATGGGAGCCCTACTACTGTTGCGACCGCAAATCCAACTATTGCGACTTTAGTATCAACTGTATTGCCAATTATAGCGGTAATTGGTTTGATTTTG
>JBAZGP010000375.1:0-3891 GCA_041652835.1 Lutibacter sp.
CAAGTCTTTTATAATGAATTACCTTTGAAAAAATATTTTATAGCCGATTTTGTCTGTTTTGATAAAATAGTGGTTGAAATAAAGGCTGCTTCGTTTTTGCACAAAGACTCCGAAGCACAAACCATAAATTATCTTAAATCTACGAATTTTCCAGTAGGCTTATTAATTAATTTTGGACAATCCAGTTTAACCTGGAAAAGATTTATAAACACAAAATAATAATTTGGATTTTTATAGATTAAGCAATCCGCGAAATCTCTTTAAATCCGCGTAATCCGTATTTTAACATGAAAGGAATTATATTAGCCGGGGGATTCTGAGACAAGATTGTATTCCTTAACAAAAGCCGCTTTGAAGCAAGTGCCTTCTTACGAGTTTTCCCCATATAAATAAGTTCACAATTTTTTTATCATTTTACTTTATCAATACACCATACAATCAGGTAATTAAACAACTATCTTATAATAATTTATGAATATCAATACTGTTTTAACAACCCAAGCGGAAGGTCGTCGCCTCGAATTTAAAGAGGCAATGCCTGGGCGTTCTGATTTATCAAAAACAGTTGTTGCCTTTGCAAATGATGCTGGGGGTGATATTTACATCGGAGTCAGGGATAATCCTCGCGAGATTACCGGTCTTCCAGAGATGGAGCTTGTAGAGATGGAAGAACAAATCAGCAACATCATACATAGTCGTTGTTATCCTGGAATATTGCCTGAGATATCATTTCTAAGTATAGAAGACAAACACTTGATTAAGGTCTCTATATATAGGGGAAGTATGCCTCCTTATTATCATAAGGAAAAAGGTAAGTTATAGGGAACATACATTCGGGTTGGTTCATCAAACAGGTTGGCCGACGAGACAGTTATTGCAGAATTAGAGCGTAGAAAACGAAATGTATCGTTTGACAACGAAATCATAGTAGAAAAATCTGCCGATGAACTAAATACAGCATCTTTTAATGCTATTTTTAGCGAAAAAACCGGAGAAAAACTCAATAAACAAACGCTCAGAAAATTAGAATTAACAAAAGAGAATCACGGCATAGTTTATCCTACAAATGCGCTGGTTCTGTTTTCAGATGATGATTTACGCAACTCCCTTTTTCATTTTGCAAAAGTTGAGTGTGCCCGCTTTAAAGGGGTAAGTTCAGAAGAGTTTATTGATCAAAAAAGTATTCTGACAAATATTGTAACTCAGGCAGAGGAGGCATATAATTTTGTGTTAAGGCACATTAATAAAGGCGCTGTTGTTGAGGGTGTTTATACTATTTCAAGATGGGAATATCCCGTTAACGCAATTCGGGAGGTTATCCGCAATGCAGTTGTTCATCGTGATTATTCATTAACAGGCAAAGATATCAAAGTGGCTATTTATGACGATATGGTCGAAATAACCAGTCCCGGACTTCTCCCTCCTTCAATTGATTACGGGGCAATGGATAGCCGTCAATCCGATGCACGAAACAAAGTTATAGCACCTGTATTCAAACTTTTAGGGATTATCGATCAGTGGGGAAATGGATTGAAATTGATTGCTGATGAATTAAAGAAATATCCTGAAATTGAATTTCGTTGGAAAGAAGTGGGCTTGTCATTTCAGGTACAGTTCATCAAGTTAAACTATATTGCTGTGCAAGAGTTAGGGCAAGAGTTAGGGCAAGAGTTAGGGCAAGAGTTAGGGCAAGAGCAAAAAGAAAAAACTTTATTTAGCTTGATACTTACACAATTGCAAAATAGACCTCATTCTAGAAAAGATTTGATGGAAACATTTGGTCTAAAAAAAGTATCAGGTTATTTGAATAGAACCATATCGAAATTGCATTCCTATAATTTAATAGAACGAACAATTCCTGATAATCCCAACCATCCGGGGCAGAAGTTTAGGATTACTGCACGTGGAATAATTTTCATAAAATTGGTTGAACAAATAAATAATTGAAAACATTAAACCAGTTCACAGTTGAAAAACTACTTAAAATGCACAAATAGGAAATTGGGTATGCTGATTAATTTTGGCACACCTCCATTAACGTATAAAAGAATATTAAACTCAAAAAACTCAGATTAATTCGAATAATTCGGATTAATTCGTATTAAAAATTGGTATACAAATGAAAGGAATAATATTAGCAGGGGGTTCTGGAACAAGATTGTATCCCTTAACAAAAGCCACTTCGAAACAATTATTGCCAATAAATGACAAGCCGATGATTTATTATCCGTTATCCGTGTTAATGTTGGCAGGTATTAGAGAAGTATTGATTATTTCAACACCTACTGATTTGCCTCGATTTATGGAACTATTTGGAAATGGTTCAGATATAGGAATGCAATTCTCCTATAAAGAACAACCTTCTCCTGATGGTTTGGCACAAGCATTCATACTTGGTGAGGAATTTATTGGAAATGACGATGTTTGTTTGGTATTGGGAGATAATATTTTTTACGGTCACGGATTTTCAAAATTATTGGAAAAATCGGTAAAAAGAGTTAAAGAAAAACAATACGCTACAGTTTTTGGGTATTATGTTCAAGATCCTGAGCGTTATGGGGTAGTTGCGTTTGATACAAACGGAAACGCTTTAAGCATTGAAGAGAAACCAGTACAGCCTAAAAGCAATTATGCAGTAGTTGGCCTTTATTTTTATCCGAATAGCGTTATTGAAATTGCAAAAAATGTTAAACCAAGTGATAGAGGAGAATTAGAAATTACTACTGTAAATCAAGAGTATTTAACACAAGGGAATTTAAAAGTAGAGTTGATGGGCAGGGGATATGCCTGGTTAGATACAGGAACGCATGAGTCACTGCTTGAAGCTTCTAACTTTATTCAAACAATAGAAAACAGACAAGGATTGAAAGTGGCTTGTATTGAAGAGATTGCTTTTAAAATGGGATATATTACCAAAGAACAATTATTGTTGTTGGCAGAACCATTAAAAAAGAATGGTTATGGGCAATACCTCATTGAATTGGCAAAAGAAAAATCATTGTATGAAATTTAAAAGAACAGCGATATACGATGTCGTTATTTGTGAACCAGCTATTTATGGTGATGAAAGAGGCTATTTTGTTGAAACCTTTAGGCAAGACAAATTAGAAGATTTTTTAGGCCTTAACCTTAATTTTTGTCAGGACAACGAATCTAAATCTACGTATGGCGTGTTGAGAGGTTTACACTATCAATTGCCGCCTTATGCACAAACCAAATTGGTACGTGTTATTAAAGGAAAAGTATTGGATATTGCCGTTGATATTCGCAAAGGATCGCCAACTTTTGGACAGCACATTGCCGTTGAATTGACAGAAGACAACAAAAAGCAATTATTAGTGCCAAGAGGTTTTGCACATGGGTTTGTGGTATTGAGTGAAGAGGCTGTTTTTGCCTATAAAGTAGACAATTATTATAGCAAGGAATGCGAGAAAGGGTTTGCCTTTGATGATAAAACAATGGGCATTGACTGGAAAATAAAACGGAAAGACTTACAGCTTTCTCCAAAAGATCTGATACAACCATTTTTTGAGGATGCTGAATACTTTAAGGAAACAACAAACCTATATGTATAATATATTAGTAAAAGGTTCCAACGGACAATTGGGCTCTGAATTAAGGGAACTGGCAGAAAGCTATCCGCAATTTTTTTTACTGATGTAGACACTTTGGATATTACCGACAAAAAGGCGATTGCCTTATTTATTCAGGAAAATAAAATTACGGTCATCATAAATTGTGCGGCTTACACCGCTGTGGTCAAGGCAGAAAGCGAACCTAAGTTGGTAGATAAAACAAACCATTTGGCTGTGCAACATTTAGCGGAAGTAGTCAAAGTGAATTATTGTAAGTTCATCCATATCTCTACGGACTATGTTTTCGATGGTAATT
>JBAZGP010000376.1:0-3884 GCA_041652835.1 Lutibacter sp.
AGCGCCTTTAGTGCCTATTGGTGATGAATTTTTGTTTTCTGAATACGATTATTGCTTAAATCTTGGCGGTTTTTCAAATATTTCATTCTCTGAAAATAAGCAACGGATTGCGTTTGATATTTGTCCGGTAAACATAGTTTTAAATCATTATGTCACTTTTTTAAATAAGGAATTTGACGATAAAGGAACAATTGCATCAACCGGAAAAATAAATGAAAATTTGTTGGAAGAATTAAATTCTCTATCTTTTTATAAGGCTGTGATGCCAAAATCTTTAGGCTATGAGTTTATTGTAGAAACCATTTTTCCAATCATTGACAATTACAATCTTGAAATAAAAGACATTTTAAGCACATTTGTGGAACATATTGCCATACAGATTTCAAGAAAAATCAAATCAAATTCGGACAAAACAATGCTAATTACCGGTGGCGGCGCTTTCAACACTTTTTTAATAGAAAGAATTCAAGCCTACACAAAAACTCAATTGATAATTCCTAAAGAAATACTCGTTAATTATAAGGAAGCTTTGGTATTTTCATTGCTCGGATTTTTAAAAGATGAAGGAAAAAATAATTGTTTGAAAAGTGTAACAGGAGCACAAAGAGACCACAGCAGCGGAATTATTTTTGAAATTTGAGTTTATAGTGTGTGGAGGTTTCAAGTTTAAAGTTTCAGGTTTCTAATATTTAGAATAAAAATTCATAAATCGCAAATTAAAATAATGTCTTCAAAAGAAATAAATCTGCAAGAACTGTCAAAACTACTTGAAGGAGAGGTGTATTTTGACCAGCTTCATAAAACAATTTACGCTACTGATGCTTCGGTATATCGAAAAATTCCTTTAGGCGTTGCTTATCCTAAAAACAACAGCGACCTTAAAAAACTGATTCTTTTCGCCACTGAAAATCAGTTTACGCTTATTCCAAGAGCAGCGGGAACATCTTTGGCCGGACAATGTGTTGGAGAAGGATTAATTGTGGACGTTTCTAAACATTTTACAAAAATTTTGGGTTTTGATGAACATCAAAAAACAGTCACTTTACAACCCGGAATTATTAGGGATGAACTCAATATTTTTTTAAAACCCTACGGATTATTTTTTGGACCAAACACTTCAACAAGCAACAGATGTATGATTGGTGGTATGGTTGGCAACAATTCCTCAGGCACAACTTCAATAAAATACGGAGTTACCCGCGATAAAGTCATTGAATTAAAAACCATTTTAAGCGACGGTTCAGAAGCTGTTTTTAATGAAATAACTTCTGCCGAATTCAATCAAAAAAGAAAAGGAACTACTTTAGAAAATAAAATTTATCAATCTATTTTCAACGAACTTTCTAATGAAGAAAACCAACAAGAAATTTTAAAAGAATTTCCTAAAAAAGAAATCCACCGAAGAAATAATGGATATGCCATTGATGCATTATTGAATTTTGAACAATTTGGCGGAACAGGAAGCACTGTAAATTTGGCAACTTTACTCACAGGAAGCGAAGGAACTTTGGCTTTTACCACTGAAATAACGTTGCGGTTAGATACATTGCCACCTTCAAAAAACATTATGGTTGCAGCACATTTCAACAGCATTCAGGAAAGTTTAGAAGCAGTGGTTATTGCCATGAATCACAATTTATATACTTGTGAATTGATGGATAAAACTGTTTTAGATTGCACCAAAAACAACCGAGAGCAACTAAAAAATCGCTTTTTTGTAGAAGGTGATCCCAAAGCCATTTTAATGCTGGAAATTTGCACAAATTCTGATGAAGAATCTGAAAATTTAGCCAATAAATTAATTGAAGATTTAAAGAATAACCATATGGGCTATTCGTTTCCTAAATTGGTTGGCGCTAAAATAAACCAAGCTGTAGAACTTCGAAAGGCAGGACTTGGATTGCTGGGAAATATTGCAGGCGATGATAAAGCAGTGGCTTGTATTGAGGATACTGCAGTAGAAGTAAAAGATTTACCAAATTACATTTCAGAATTTTCAGAAATGATGAAAGATTTTGGACAAGATGCGGTGTATTATGCCCACGCCGGAGCAGGGGAATTGCATTTGCGTCCGATTTTAAATTTAAAAAAGAAAGAAGATGTTGTTTTATTTCGGGAAATTACCACAAAAACAGCAAAACTGGTCAAAAAATACGGAGGATCATTTAGTGGAGAGCACGGTGATGGTATAGTCCGTGCAGAGTTTATTCCACTCATGATTGGTGAAAAAAATTACGACTTATTAAAAAGAATTAAACACACTTTCGACCCTAACAATATTTTCAACAAAGGAAAAATTGTTGATGCTTTTGCGATGGATGAAAGTTTGCGATATGAAATTGGCCGTGAAGAACCTGTAATTGAAACCATCATGGATTTTTCCGACAGCTTGGGAATTCTCAGAGCTGCAGAAAAATGCAACGGTTCCGGTGATTGCAGAAAATTGCCATCGGCAGGCGGAACGATGTGTCCGAGTTACCGAGCAACCAGAAATGAGAAAGATACCACCCGAGCAAGAGCCAATGCTTTGCGTGATTTTTTGACAAATTCTGAAGAAAAAAATAAATTCAACTACAAAGAATTATATGATGTTTTCGATTTGTGTTTGAGTTGTAAAGCCTGCGCCAGTGAATGTCCAAGCAATGTGGATGTTGCAGTGCTAAAAGCTGAATTTTTATACCAATATTACAAAGTAAATAAAGTTCCCTTTAGAACAAAGCTTTTTGCCAATAACGTAAAATGGAATAAATTGGGAAGCCTCACTCCTACTTTTACCAATTTGATTTTAAACACAACAATCACCAAAAAATTGATGGGAATTGCGCCTAAAAGAAGCATTCCAAAATTGGTCAAAACTACCGTTTTCAGCTGGTACAAAAAAAATAAAAATCGATTGGAAAATCAGCCCAATAAATTTGGAGAAATTTATCTTTTTGTTGATGAGTTTACCAATTATTATGATGCAGCAATAGGCATTGATGCTATAGAATTGTTGACAAAATTGGGTTATAAAGTAATTATAACACAACATAAAGAAAGCGGGCGCGGTTTTATTTCAAAAGGATTTTTAAAGGAAGCCAAAGAAATAGCCGAGTTTAATGTGAATTTTTTTAAAGATTTCATCACAAAAGAAACGCCTTTAGTTGGTATAGAACCTTCAGCAATATTAACTTTCAGAGACGAATATTTGAGGTTGGCTACCGATAAAATTGCCGCCAAAAAAATTGCCGAAAACACCTTTACCATTGAAGAATTCATCAAACAGGAATTTGAAAAAAACAATATTTCGGCAATCAGTTTTACCACTAAAGAAAAGGTGCTGAAAATCCACGGCCATTGTCATCAAAAATCATTGAGCAGCACAGAACCCACTTTTAAAATGCTTTCAATTCCCAAAAACTACAAGGTTACCATTATCAATTCGGGTTGTTGCGGTATGGCAGGTTCATTTGGTTATGAAAAGGAACATTACGATTTAAGTATGCAAGTTGGTGAAGATACCTTGTTTCCAAAAATCAGAAATATGGAAAATACAACTATTATTGCGGCGGCAGGAACAAGTTGCCGACATCAAATAAAGGATGGAACCGGTAAAATTTCCAAACATCCCATTACAATTTTACGAGAAGCCCTTATTTAAAATGAAACTGCTGATAAAAACCTATATTTTAAAATTAAAACATCCTTTTACCATTTCAAGAGGCACCAGAACTGAAATTCCTTCAATAATAGTAGAACTTCAGGAAAATGGAGTTTCCGGTTTTGGAGAAGCAACCGCAAATCCTTATTATAAAACTACTGTAGAACAATTTGAAGCCGAGTTAATTCAGAAACGCGAGATTATTGAAATTTCTTCAACCCAAACGCCTGAAGAATTTTGGGAA
>JBAZGP010000377.1:0-3883 GCA_041652835.1 Lutibacter sp.
TAACATATCACATCATCGAAGTTCCTACGTGCGGAATGAACCGAAACCAAACCCATCTTTCGGAAAAACTCAGGGTTTTTCTCGTTTGCGTTTAGCTTCGTGCCGTTGTAGGTGCAATATGTATATAGTAGGTTCATGGTTATGCTTTTTGCACTATTCCAGTAACATAAATAGTTTTCTTTGCTTCGGTTGCTACACAAGCATTATCTACCCGTAGTTGAATACCACGGCTAAGATCGAGGGAAAGGTAATTATCCCCTCCATATTCGCTGTATAGGTCTATTGAAAGAAAATCAAAATCGTTTTCATCTTCATCGGTATCACCGCCACTGATCCAACGTATATTGTCTCCATTGTCGGTATATTGAAGTATAGCAACATATGTTGCATCTGTAACAGTATCGAAGGCATGAGTATAGATGATCATCTTTTTAGGGATGAAACGCAAACCGGGTAAAGCTGGAATAAAAAGAGTATTGCCAACCGTGGTGAAATCTACCTCGGGCAATATAAGTTCAACTTCAAAAACGCCTTCTACTTGTGCAGCCAGTGCATTTTCTATGGTAAGAACCAAATTTTTAGTTGCATCGCTCCAAGACAGGGGAATGAATTCTGTTTCCCCATCGGCTTCCAAAGAGGCTGCATCTTGAACACGGTCGAACTTTCCAGTAATGGCGTTTATTTTGTATGACATGGCTTTACTTTTTAAAATCGTACGTTAATGTTGCACGGTCTGCCCAAGGGAAAGCAAAATTCATAGATCCGTTTGGGAATTTCCTGTCATAGGTGAAACCGCCTGTAATTGCAGTCTTTTCAATCTTGCAAATCATGCATTCGGTAGCTGAAACGCTTTGTTCCTCGTTTCTCCAAGCCATGTATATTGTTCCGTCTGTTTGTTCATCAACCATATCGGGAGGGGTTGAAAAACCTATGAGTGTTTGTGTGAATTGGTTCATGTGACTTAATATTTAAAGATTTTGTACCAAGTTGCTACTACAATTATCAAAGCTGCCATTAGTATAACGGCATAGTCTAGTTTTTTCATAATTTGTTTAGTTTTGTCAATATCTGTCAAATCGTATTGTTCAATAATATCAATTATGCTTTCGGCATAGTTTGGATCTGTGGCATATCCTGCACTTTGCAAAAGTTCTGCCTGTTCCTGCGGTGTGGTTGCGTAGAATACTTTTTCGTACCGTGGATTGTCCTTTAAAAATTGTACTCTATCTCTGAAGCTTTCTCCTGGATCAGAATAAACTCTAAAATTGTCTTTTATAAAAGTTTCTTGACCTGAGAACACCTCACGTGTTTGGAGGTTCACCGTTTTGCCTGTCCAGTCCTTTGAGGCTTTAACACCAAAAAGGTTGTTGTACTCACTTGCTAAAATTGAATTGCCCGTATTGCTCTCCAAAATGGCTTGTGCAATCAAAACACTCGGAAACATGTTGTGCCGTGAGTTCTGTATTGCTGCTTCCTTGTATTTGCGGATAAATTCAAGTCTAGTGAGCATACGCAATATTTTATATTACTTTTTTTACAACTGCATTCAAAAGAATGATAAGGGAAGCGGAGATAACCAAGGTTAAACCGATGTTCCTAAGAGCCACTACGCTCAAATTTACCTCCACCTCGGGCAATTTTCCTGCTTTGAGGTCGGTCATGAATTTTGATGATCCAAATTCTTCCATGTTACTTGATATTTAGATTATAAAATACTTCGTTAATTTCTCGTTTTCCGAGGATAAGGAACGCCCGTTCATCGGTGAGGTCACCCCAAACGCCATCCACCGCCAAGGGGGTGAGCTGGGTTAGTTGTTTGTTCAACCACGTTTGTACTTTCTTCACCTCTGTTCCCGTGCTGCCTTTTTTTAAAGGGAAAGCAAGGCTTTGAGGGTTTTCGGTGCGTTTGTTTCGATAATACAAGTACACCATCAAACCAAGGAAAAGAACAATAAGGCTGTATGAGATTATTTTCTTTGTCATGGTTATTTTAATATTTTATAAGCAATAAAAGCTAGTACTATTAATAATATACTACCTATAACTATTTGAGTAGTTAATGATAATTCTGTTATTGTACTAGCAACCATTGTAGAACCTGAATTATTTGTACTGGCAACCATTGTAGAACCTGAATTATTTGTACTGGCAACCGTTGTAGATCCTACATTATTTGTACTGGCAACTACGGTATTTTTATAATTTATTAATAAATTGAGTAAATTATATTCATAACTATTAACTATTTTGGAACTACTACTACTTTGTAATTCTTCAATTGCTTCATCAATTTCTACAACAGTATTTGATAATACATATTCGTTTGTATTTTCAAGGTAATATAAATCTTTAAAATAACTACCAAAATCTTTTCGATAGATTGATGATATTTTAAGAAATTTATTAGCAGGGATTAGTCTAGTAACAAGGTCATTATCCTTAGAATATACCTTTGTTTCATTCTTCGTGATTACGTGTATCATATTATTTAAGATTTAATTTGTTCATGGTTACACAAGATTTAGATTATTGAATCTTTGAATTAATGTATCAAACACCTGTGTATTGTAGGAATATTCATCATCCATAATCCAATTTCTGAGAGTCTCCTTACCAAGTTCTTTTTTATAATAATTGTTGAAATCATTATATATTGCTACGAAAAGAAAATCAGATAACGCCATGAATTCCCTATACAATTCACTTTCATGAGTCCAATTTAAACCCGAAATATCATTATATAATTTAATTGCATAATCACGTATTGTTTGTGCTTCTTCTTTTGTGAAAGTTTCTGTTTTACCTTCTTGGTTAACGTATTTGCTAGGCAATGGCACTTGTTCTGTTGTAGCATCCCCTTCACCCTCTTTTTTTCCTTTAAAATAGAAATAAAGAAATGCTCCTATTATTGCTAATATTCCAAGCATTACATATTTAAAATTCTTATCCATAATTTTTTATATTAAAATGTATATCTCACTGTTCCATTGATTACTTTTTCCATATCGTCCTTTAAGATAGAATCTATCTTGCTGGTTTCTGCTGTGGTTTTGGGTTTACGGGATTGCACCAAATAAATGATGAGTGCAACTACTAAAACCGCTATTCCACCTATTACAAGCCCGTTTTTCATGGTTTCTTAAATTTCCAAAAATATATGATAACTCCTACTATTGCTGCAATGATGATGTAGGTCATAGTATTGCTACTACCCACAACACTTGCAGCCGTGCTACCCGAATTAGCTTTTTGCAGTGCTGTTGTTGCTGCTAACGTTGCGGCTGTTGCTTTTTCCTGTGCGGTTGCAATATCTTTTTGTGTTTCAAGGGCTGCATAATCATACTCCAATTTATCCTTTGCGGTATTGTAATCCAAGATTGAATTTGTTACACCTGAAATTATTTCAAGAGAATCATTAATATTTCCCCAAATTGAGCTACTTTCTATGGACATGTTATGTAAGTATTAAATAAGTTATTACTATTAGTATTATTAGTATTACCCAAATTTCGGTGTTATCCGTTTTAGGGATTGTTGATATCTTGTTTAAATCATCGGCTAAATCGGGCAAAAGTGCCGAAATTGCTAATGATGATTTGTTTTCTTGCGATTTTAGAAAATCGGTTTCTAATGCATCTAATTGAGCCTGTTCTGCTGCTGTTTTCGCTGCAAAATCGGACGCTTCACGATCTGCATAAATATTCACCATTTCAATTCCCACAGAAACTGCGCTCATAAGAATAAAGCTATTGCAACCACTGCAATGAATCCAACAACGATGTATTGAATGGTTTGGGTTTTTACTTCTTCTTCAATTTGCTTTTGACCAACGGTTGCAATTGCAGTGCCTACTATGTATTGCTTAGTTGCTAGTTCCTCTGCT
>JBAZGP010000378.1:0-3878 GCA_041652835.1 Lutibacter sp.
TGTTGAAAAATATTTGGAATATTTGGTTGCAAGTTTTGTGTTTTACAAAGTAAACCGATTTGATTTGAAAGGCAGAAAACAATTGGCAACACAAGAAAAGTATTATTTGGTGGATATAGGTTTACTCAACATTCTCGTAGGTAAAGAACGCACCACTGACAGAGGACACATTTTAGAAAACATTGTTTACTTGGAACTGCTTCGAAGAGGCAATAAAATTTGGACAGGAACAAGTAGAAACAGCGAAGTGGACTTCGTATGTAAAACCAAAACAGGCAATATTGAATACTATCAAGTAGCTTGGCAAATGACCGACGAAAAGACTGTAGAACGAGAGTTCGGAGCGTTAGAAAAAATCAACGACAACTATCCTAAATTTCTACTCACGACAGATGGATTTACCCAAAATCGAAGTGGAGTAAGACATTTGAATGTTTTCAATTGGTTGCTTGAAACAAACGAAAAAGAATAACCGCTGGCTATAACAATGTATATAAAAAATAGGCGAAATAGTAGTAAATTCAATGCTTTTGGCTTGTATCAAACTTGGTGTTTAACGGAAAGTTTCGTGCTTCAAAATCGCCTACTTTTCATATACTAAACGTTGTGTGCCATTAAAATCCACAACGTAAGAATTGAAAATATTGGACTTAATTTTTTGCAGACTGATGTAACTTTATCGTAAAGAAAACAAAGGCGCAATTGACTCCGCTTCAAACTATTTGACTGTGTTAATTATTGTTGTCCCCTTGACAATCATAGCAACAGTAATTAACGTAATATTCATGCCTCATGATGGATGGAATATTAATTTAGACAAGGGAATCCGTTACATTATTGTTGTGCCTGTTTTTTTCGGTTTAAGTTATTTCATTAAGCGTATTTACATGAACCGTATCAAAACTTTGGATGTTGAGACTTTAGCTAAAATTCTAAAATTCAACTTATTTACATTGTGGTTGTTCATTGTTGCATTAGCCTTGATGACTGTCTTTCTGCCAAGAATAATATGAACAAAATAACAGATTTTAAATTCCCTATAAAAATGTTTCCATATATAGATACTTGTTGTTATATTTGTCATTATAGCATAAAATGTGAAAGCAAGGTTTGAAATTATAATATTAGAAGAGGCAGAAGAATTTATTTCAAAGCTTGACGAAACTACGCGTAGGAAAATTATCTACAACATGGATAAAGCAAGTTATGTACAAGATCCGAAACTCTTTAAGAAGTTAAACAATGACATTTGGGAATTTAGAACTAAATACCTAAATCAACAATTTAGATTTTTTGCTTTTTGGGATAAGACGGATAAAACTGAGACATTAGTTATATCAACACATGGGATGATTAAAAAAGTAAGTAAAGTGCCGAAGTCTGAAATTGCAAAAGCAGAAAGTATAATGCATCGTTATTTTGGCAAAAAATAAATTAGTTATGGCAACAAAAGGAAAGAAATTATCGGAAATTAAGGATCAGTATATTGGTAAGGTTGGCACACCCGACCGTGAACAATATGAGTTTGACCTTAAACTTGAACTACTCGGTGAGATGATAAAAAAGACTCGCCAAGATAGACACCTTACTCAAGAGGAATTAGGGAAATTGATTGGGGTTCAAAAAGCTCAAATATCCAAATTAGAACGCAATGCTAGTAATGTGACAATAGAGACTATTCTTCGTGTATTCAAAGCATTACAAGCCAATGTGAAGTTTAAAATTGAATTGTCTGGAGACGATTTGAACCTTGCCTCATAAACAAATAGGATATATAACAAAACCTAAGAAAACAGAGCCTCCCTTCGGGACGGCTTCGTTTCTTAGCATAGTCGTGTGTGACTTGAATGATAATTAGTCGTGATTATCAATGCTTTAAAACAGATGAGAGTAGGTCTCTCGGTGACGATTTTCAGGAATAGTTACCAATTAAGCGAAAGCGAATCACGAATACCGATAAAAACAGACTAAAATGAGTAAACCATCTTTTGCTGCGTTTGTTGGAAACACAAGGGTGGTGAGCGAAAAGGAAAAACGGAGACGCCCAATTTATTCGCACATTGGTTATTGGTAAATCCATAAGTATGAATAAATTTAGTGGTTTATTAACAGGAAGAGCCGTGTGAAGGGAGACTTTCACGCACGGTTCTGTGAGAAAGTTGGGGTGTGATTCCTCTGCTTGACTCGATTACAAGTAATAGCAAAAGACATATAGAAATAGAACTAAATTGAATCTATGAGAATCATACCATTTTTTTTCTTTCAGTTAATCTTCACTTTAGTCGCTTCGTCTTGCCTAGGCCAAAATCAGATAGAGCAAATTAGAACTAGTGAATATGAAAAATTGTCAATTGATTTTAAGGACTTTAAAAAAATCATTGAATCCATAGAATATTATTATTTGAACACTGAAAAAGACTCCTTGGATCCCTATAATCCTGTAAAATTAAGAGTTGAATTAATTAGAAAAGATAAAGCAATTTCTCTTTCCACTTTTTCACAATTTAAAGAGTTCTTTAAGAATGGAGAAAATTATGACGACTTAGTTGTCTATTATTCTTGGGACAACAAAACCATATCAGAAGTGAGGTTAATATTAAATGATTTTTATAGAAAACTATCTGTATCGGGTTCCGACGAAAAAAAAGTTGAAGCCTTATTCCGAGATATTGATTTTGAATTAAAAGAACATGAACAATTTTTGTCATGGGTTAATTTTGAAATAATCATAGTCATTTTAATGTTTTCGACTTTCATTATTTCATCTCGCTATTTACTTGAATCAATTCAACAATTAAAGAATGGGAATATTGACAAGAAAACTATTTTCATATTCGTCATAACTTTAATTTTGATGTTATGCGGAATCATATTCTTTTTTTCTAAAACTAAAGTCAGCGACTTCTTTCCAGGATTTGAATTGACACCAGACAACACAAATTTTGTTGATAAATACGGTAATTTTATTGGATTTGCCTTATCTATTGTTGCAATAATTGGACTTATTCGTCAATTTTTTAAATGGGGTTTAAATTTACCAAAAGAAAAAAAAACTGATTAATGATTAATTTAAAGAATGCTTGTAACATTAGCTAAAAATACAGAAACCAGCCATCCTAACAGTTTTTCCGTATTTTAGCCATATAGTTAGCACTCACCCTAAAAGACGACACGACCAACAATATACGAACAGAAAATGAAAGACAAAATGCCAACGCTTCTGCAAAATCAAAAGAAATGCATCCCAACGCTCAAAGCCGACACAATACAGCACATTTGCTCTTGCCCCAACACAAAAGTATAACTAGCAATTTTATCTGCTTTTGACAACTAAGATTTAAGGACGAATGACTGCAATAATCATCATTGGAATAATAATCTTTATAATTTATTCTGCAGCAAAAAAGAAACAACCAATTCAACAAAGAACTAAGGTTACAAATTCCAATGGCAGTCGAAAAACTGGACAAAAAATGAAAGTTGAAGTAGATAAAAATATTCCTAAATCATTTAAAAACGAAAATTCGGTAAATCAAAACTCCATAAATCCGCAAGTAATTATTGAAAATAAAAATATTGAACAAACAGAAATTATTCAATTTCCTATCTTAAAGACAAACAATCTTGAATCTGAAATGAGCAATAGTATTGATATAAAAGCATTTATAATAGAAAAATTCACAAAGGAAGTTGAGAAATTTACGGAATTATCCGTAGTAACTACCAAAAGTGATATAAAGTTATTTTTAGATTTTCATGATTGTGAAAAAAAATCGTTGGATTGTTTGTCAAGTTTGTCAATTGAATTTGACGTTAATAAAGATTCCAATTTCATAATTGTAAACTCATCAAATAAGGATTTTTCGCCTCTTAAAATT
>JBAZGP010000379.1:0-3865 GCA_041652835.1 Lutibacter sp.
AGCATTGCTTCATGAATCGTTAAAAGTAGAAATTGAACGCGCATTGGAAACTTTAACGCCCAGAGAAGCCGATGTTGTTCAATTATACTTCGGTTTAGGAGACACACATCCAATGACCCTTGAAGAAATTGGTGAAACTTTTGATTTAACACGCGAACGTGTTCGTCAAATTAAAGAAAAAGCCATTAGAAGATTGAAACATACTTCAAGAAGTAAAATCCTAAAAACCTATTTAGGATAAAAATTCAATTATGAATTACGAATTCATAATTACCAATTCGTAATTTATAATTAAAAAAAAGGCTGTTTGAAACAAATTCTCAAACAGCCTTTTTTAGTATATTTGTACAAACAACATTCGAAAAAATGAATAAATTTATTGCTCCTTCCCTATTGTCCGCAGATTTTGGCAATTTACAACGCGATATCGAAATGATTAACAAAAGTGAGGCCGATTGGTTTCATCTTGATGTGATGGATGGTGTTTTTGTGCCTAACATTTCATTTGGAATGCCTGTAATAAAAGCAATTAAAAAACATGCCAAAAAAACCTTGGATGTTCATTTAATGATTGTCGATCCGGATCGTTATATTGAAGATTTTAAAAATGCTGGCGCCGATATTTTAACGGTGCATTATGAAGTTTGTCCACATTTACACCGCACCATACAAGCCATAAAAGCACAAGGAATGAAAGCCGGCGTTGCCTTAAATCCGCACACACCAATTGCGTTTTTGGAAGATATTATTGGCGATTTGGACTTGGTGTTGATTATGAGCGTAAACCCAGGTTTTGGCGGACAACGTTTTATTGAAAATACCTATAAAAAAGTAGAACAGCTAAAAGCATTAATTGAATTTTCTAATTCAACAGCGCTTATTGAAGTTGATGGTGGCATAACTGATGAAAACATAGAAAAACTTTCAAGAGCTGGCGTAGATGCTTTTGTTGCGGGAAGTTTTATTTTTAAAAGTGAAAATCCTTCTAAAACAATCAGTAATCTTAAAAAATTGGCATTGTTATAAAACATCGTTTTGAGAAATTCAAAGTGTAATTATGAATGGTAAAATTAAAAACAGATTGTAAACTAATTTGTTCTAATTTTGTATGCTAATTTTTTTAAAAATCTCGCATAAGTGATCGCTATACTAAAGCAAATTTTAAATTTTAGAACACTCTTCAAAATTGCGTTTTTATTAAGTCTTATAGGCTTTGCCATTTTAATTTTCGATTTTGGCTATGACCAATCCGATTTAATTCAAGAAAAAATTAATATCTATTATTTTATCGTTTTAATTATTGGCGTTGTCGTTACTATAATGAGATATGTGACACAGAAAAAAAACATGCTCGCCAAAGTTCTTATTTTTGACGCATTTAGTTTACTCCTCATCTTATATATTATTCTTATTCATTTCTTTTCACAAGAAGCGCACCGTCACCTGACATTTTTATACAATGACAATTGGGTGAAATTTGCCATTCTTTTAACTTTTATAAGAGAATTGGCAGAACAAAAATTGAATTATAAACGAACCGTTTTAAATCCGGCTCAATTATTTATCGCCAGTTTTTTGGGCATTATATTAACAGGAACTTTTTTATTGATGTTGCCCAATGCAACAAATACCGAAATTTCATTTATGGATGCCTTGTTCACCTCTACCAGTGCAGTATGCGTAACCGGACTTATTGTTGTTGATACCGGAAGCTTTTTTACTCAGTTTGGCCAAACCATTATTTTACTGCTTATCCAATTAGGCGGTATAGGAATTTTAACATTTGCAAGTTATTTTAGTTATTTCTTTAAAGGCGGCTCAAATTATGAAAATCAGTTGGTTTTAAGTGATTTAACAAACTCCCAAAAATTAAGCGATGTCTTTTCAACACTTAAAAGAATACTTATAATTACGTTTTCCATTGAAATGGTTGGAGGATTATTTATTTATACCAGTTTAAACAACACTATAGTTCCCACTATTTTTGAACGTGCTTTTTTTTCCGTTTTTCATTCGGTTTCCGCCTTTTGTAATGCAGGTTTCTCCACATTGCCTAACAACCTTTATGAAAGCGGGTTCAAATTTAATTATCCGCTGCAATTTTACATCATTATATTATTTGTTATTGGTGGACTTGGTTTTCCTATTGTAGTTAACATTTTAAAGTATTTAAAGCATGTTATTATCAACAAATTTTTGTATTTTTCAAAAAGCACAAAACAATACAGACCCTGGGTACTAAGTTTAAATAGCAGAATTACATTAATAACCACTATTTCTTTAACCGTTATTGGAACTGTTTTATTCTACATTAGTGAATACAACAATATTCTTGCACCTCACCATGGTATTGGTAAATTCGTTACCGCTTTATTTGGAGCAACTACGCCAAGGACTGCCGGGTTTAATACGGTTGATATGAGCGCTTTAAACTTTTCAACTTTAATAATGATCCTTCTTTTAATGTGGGTTGGTGCTTCACCGGCATCAACAGGAGGTGGTATAAAAACAAGTACATTTGCCATTGCTATCCTTAATTTTATAAGTTTGGCCAAAGGAAAAACCAGAATTGAAATCTATAGAAGAGAAATTTCTGACCTATCGGTAAGACGTGCCTTTGCTGTTATTTCACTATCATTATTGGTTATTGGTTTTGGCATTATTGCAATTTCAATTTTTGATAGTGATAAAAGTTTATTAAGTATCGCTTTTGAATGTTTTTCTGCCTATAGCACTGTAGGTTTAAGCATTGGCCTTACTTCAAATTTAAGCGAAGCCAGTAAATTTGTGCTTATACTCATTATGTTTATAGGAAGAGTGAGTATGTTATCCATATTAATTGCGGTATTCAAGAAAGTGAAACATAAAAATTATCGTTATCCAACTGAAGAAATAACCATCAACTAACTTAAAATTATACGTAAAATGAAATTTATAATCATAGGACTAGGAAATTTTGGAGCATCACTTGCCGAAAAATTAACAATTCAAGGAAATGAAGTTATTGGTATTGATACCCGAATGAATAAAGTTGATGCGCTAAAAGAAAAAATCTCTCATACCATTTGTATGGACGCAACTGATGAGTTTACAGTATCAGGATTGCCGCTAAAAGATACGGATATTGTTGTAGTTGCCATTGGGGAAGACCAAGGCGCAAATATTATGGTAACTGCATTGTTAAAAAATTTAAATGTAAAAAGATTAATTAGCAGGGCCATAAACCCATTGCATGAAAAAGTTTTACAAGCCATTGGTGTTGATGAAATTGTTCATCCTGAAGAAGAAACAGCGGAACGTTGGGCAAAAAAACTTTGCTTGACAGATATTGTGGATTCTTATGAATTGAATGATGATTTCAGTATTATTGAAGTAAATGTTCCATTTCAATATATAGGTAAAACAATTCTGGAGACGAATATCAGAAAGAAATACAACCTTTTAATTTTAACCACCATAAAAAGTTCGGAAGTTCAAAGTAGTGTAGGTCATAGTAAAAAAATAAGAAAAGTTCAAGGGGTTGCCGGCTCGGGTCTTCTTCTTGAAAAAGGTGATATTTTAGTGGTTTATGGTGCAAATAAGGATATTAAATCTCTGCTTAAAAAGGAGTAAAACCATCACATTCAAAAAAATTAAAGCATCAACATTCTTTATTCTTACCTATTGGATTATTTTTCTAATAATTATTAAGAAACTTTAAATTCAATTTTGAATATAAAAACCGTTGAGTAATCTTTGAAAACATTTAAATGAATTATTAAGCATCTATTTTTTTACTAAATATTTAGCCCGTTGAGTGTGTTGAATGTAATTATTTAAAACGTCAATACAAGTGTTTTTGTGTAGTGAAACAGAACAAAAAATG
>JBAZGP010000380.1:0-577 GCA_041652835.1 Lutibacter sp.
CATTGATTTTTTCCAAAGTCGTTCAGAATTGCAAAACGAAGCACTTACTCATGCAAAGCAAGTTTTTGACGGATATAATGTGGAAGCACAAAATTTACTCGTTGCCTACATTGATATTCCGCAGGACTTACTTGACACTCAGACAAAAAAGGAAATTGCATTACAACAGCAAGCCCAATTTGTTGAAGAAGCAAAGGCGCAAGAACAAAATATTACTGTGCAAGAAAAAGCGGCAAGGGCTATAAAACAAAAAGACGTGATTAACGCAAAACTGGAAATAGATATTAAGGGCGATCTTGCCGAAGCTCGTAAGAAAGAAGCTGAAGGTGAAGCTGAATATTTACAAAAAACAAATGCTGCAACTGGTATGGGTTTGGCCGAAGGTTTCAAGAAACAAAAAGAAGCATTAGGCGAAGAAGGTACTACATTAGTTAACGTTATTAAAGCATTAGCGGAAAAAGGATTGAAGTTTGTGCCAGATGTGCAGGTTGGTGGTGCTGAAAATAATCTTGGTGGTTTAATTGGGGCATTGACTGCAAAATATAGCAAAGAATTACAGAAATCTGCTGAAGTACGA
>JBAZGP010000380.1:587-3855 GCA_041652835.1 Lutibacter sp.
TTTACGCCTTGGGGGTTAGCATGAGTTAGCCCCCAATGGTAAGAATATTATTAAGTTGAAAGGATAAAAGCAATGTTTAATTTAGGAAATTTATTCATAATGATAGGTATTGGTATTGCAGTAAGCACGGTAGTTAAAGGCTTGTTTCAAAATAAAAAGGAAAAGAAAATTAAAAATTTAGACGAAAAGAAAATATTGAAGTGTGATGATTGTGGTAGTACCAATTTGGTTATTGTAAATGAACTTACTAATGGATATAAGATTTTCGAGTGTAAAAATTGCGGGTTTTTAATGACTAAGACTTCAAAAGAATGGCACAATTTTGAAGCAATGAATAAAGATAGCCAGCAAACAGAAACATCAATAATCTCGCAAGAAAATGAACATAAAAATAATAATGAGAATTCTGATATGTCAGATATTTTCAAAAGGATTTAAGCATTGTTTAAGTTTTGGTGGGTGAAAATAAAAGATAATAAAAACGACAAGATTTATACTGATAAAGTTTTAGCATTTATAGATGGAACTGCTGATCAAGTATATTTACATTATTTGCAACGTAAGTACAAAAATAATATATCAAACGATTTAACCATTAGCGTAAGCAAAAATAAACCAACCATAGAAAATAATGATAATTTCAAGCGAATATAATTTTGCCTTATTTTGACTTTAATATAAATGTATGATAGAATAATGGTATAAGGAGAGTGAATAAAAAATGCAAGAATTAGTTTGTAATAGATGTAATCATACATGGTGGTCAAGAGTAGAAAAACCAAGGGCATGTCCAAGATGTAAAACAATATACTGGAATGTAGTAAGAAGTAGACCTATACCGAAAAAGAAAGTTTTAAAGGACGGATAGGAATATTTAAGGGGATGATTAAATGATAAAAGGTTCTAAACAGACACCTGAAGCAAAAAAGAAAATGAGTGAAGCTAAAAAAGGTATTTATGTGCCTTGGAATAAAGGCATGAAGATGTTAGATGAATATATACAGAAAAATAGGCAAGGTCATATTGGATTAGTGCAGACTGATGAAACTAAGTTAAAGAGAAGCAATGCATTAAAAGGAAAAAAGAAACCTAATCGTAAACCATTCGATGAAGATTATAAAAAATGGATGAGTGAACAACGTAAAGGGAAGAAGAAATCTGAAGAATGGAAACAAAAGATGAGGGTTCTTTGGAGTATTCCTGAAAATAAACAGAAATTAATTGATGTTGGTAAAAAACATTGGGAAGACCCTGAATATTGCGATATGATATTAAAAAGTATTTATTTGGGAATGAAAGTTCATCCAAATAAACCAGAAACAATAATAGGCAATTTATTGGATGAAATGTATCCTGATGAATGGGAATTTGTCGGTGATTTTAAAATTAAATATGAAAGAAAATGTCCTGATTTTAAGCATAAAGTAAAAAATTTAGTTATTGAACATTTTGGTATTTATCCTCATGGAGATTTGATAGAAGACAAGTTGGATGAAAAATATGTAAATACAGAACAGGGAAGGATTGAATTTTTTGCTAAACACAACTTAAAAACATTAATAATTTGGGATGTTGAACTTTACAATCAGTTGGAAATTGTAAAGTGGCGTATCAAAAAATTTGTAGAAGAAAATATAGATTGAAGAATAATTAAAAAAAGTACTTGACAAGATTTAAAATATGTGCTACTATATCAAAAGCAGAGTAGGAATATTCTGGAATTGGGTTCGGTGGGTCTAATTTAATAACCATGCAGATGATTTTAGGTCTAATTTTTGCTGCTATTTTCGTCAGATAAATAGGCGACATTATCAAGTGATTGGTAATGAAAAAGCCCCCTAACTCTGGAAAGCCTAAACTCAGAATAAAAATAATGAGCAAGGTAATCACAGAACTAAACACAGAATTGAACTGTGAAATGCGTACTGACTATATAGGGGCAATCTCTTAAACGAGATTATGAGATAGTCGAGTCCTTATTGAAAAGTAAGACAAACTGCTATGTTGGAGTCAACCTGGAGCCGGGCCTTAATACAACCGTTGCCACTATTACTACCCCCACCTACTCAAGCGGAGTTGCCGGATTGAACGGCGTGATAATGATCGTATTTGCGGCTATGATTATCTTCGGTATTGTCAAGCAAATGGCTTCAGCGGCCTAACCAAGTCCATGACTTTAGGGGAAGGGATTTTAAAAGAGTCTCTTTCCCTAAAGTGGTATTCAAAAAAAGTTTTACAAAATTTAGAAATACTTGGAGGAAGTATATAAAAATATGTTTACATTAAAACAAAGCGATGTCAACAAAATGAAAAGGGACACACTTAAAGATTTCGGACTGAACAAAGTCGGTAAGAAACATACGTTCGGTAGAAAATACAAGAAACTTGGATACATGAAATAATAAAAAAATGGAAATGGAAGATAAAGAAAATCATAATGGTCATAAAAGCCATGAAAGAGAGCAACATCATAAACATCATGACCGTGGATGTGAACACGTACATGTGAGAAAAAAAGATAAACGGTAGGTAAAATATGTGATGTTCTGTAATAAGAGGCAAGGGGCTTGACAAATAGTCAGAGATTGATTAAGATAAAAGCAACTTGCCTTTTTTCTTATTTAGTAGGAGTTTGAAATGAGTTGGTTTGGTACACAGGTAACAAAGGTCGGCAAAACGGTAGCAAATGCTCCATCTGCTTATGCGAAAAAACGTAAAGAGTGGCAGAAAGAAGATGCTGCAAAACACCAGTTGGAATTGCGGAAAGCCAAAACTGTTTTAAAAAAACGCAAAGAACTAGAAAAAATAAAGAAGGCGCATACTCCACCTAGTGGGTATGCCTTTATGATTACACCAACCGTAGGGATTAAAAAGAAAAAGCAAAATAAAAAGTTGAGTAGGAAAAGTAGAATCAGGTTGATTTAATTTTTTTATCATGGAGCAATGCAATTCAATGCAATGTAAGCGATGTAAGAGTAAAGAAATTCAGAAATATGGTACTCGAAAAATGTTTAAGGGTGGCAAAGTTAAACGAGTGCAGCAGTATCTCTGTTTTAATTGTGGATATCAATGGCGAGATGATAGATAAAACGTTTTAATTTTAAGCTGAATCGAGATCGAGAGGCGGCAAATTTTTTTAAAGGATTTGTCGCTATTTTTATTATTGAGGCAAATTGAATGCTAGTACACAATTGGTTATCATACAAGTTATGCTTTGTTACGAGTGAAACTGAGAAAGAAGTTGTTGAAGCAGAGCGTATAGTAAGAC
>JBAZGP010000381.1:0-3835 GCA_041652835.1 Lutibacter sp.
TTTTTAGTGTTTAAATCCCCACCAAATGATGGGGATAATTGTTAAATCGTTAAATCGTTAATTAAACGTGACAACGTAATTTGATGAATGCCTCAGACAATCTAACTTTGCCACCATTATATAGATGCAAAATAAATTGAATCATAGCGCGATCTGCTTTAGTAATTTCATCACGAATTACATATAAGCCAAACCTGTCAACAATCTGATAACCTTCTTTAAAGTCACCAAAAATTACTGGGTATAAACCTGCCCCAATATCATCCATGTCAATTGCACGTACATATGGGTATCCACACAAGGTTGAAGGAACACCATCACCAGTCGAACCTTCTTGCCACAGATAAGCACCTACTGAATTTTTCAGAGTTGCCAAATATGCGATTGTACGACGATTCAACATAAATGTTGGGTCATAACCAGCTTTTAAATCACCAGTCATTAATTTTAAATTGTCAAAATTAATATCAGCAGCAATACCAGAATTGCGGGTTGGGACAGCCGTATCCTTCATCAAACCATAAGGTTGTTTAACGCCATTACCTTGTAAAAACATGTAACCTTCTTTCTTAGCAAACTGAATAGCAGCGTCGCTTTGAATTTCAGCCATAATGTCATAATGTCCATCGTTTAACATTTCGTAAGTAACTGGAATTTTAGCAGTCAAACGATTGTTGACGATCTCAACTAAACCATATTGCGAATTGGAGTCACTAACTGCCTCTGCTTCACCTTCATAACTTGCCTCTGCTAAGGTGTTACGAACTGGTTGTTCAAACACTTTCGAACCAACAGTTGTAACTCTACAAATCTGACGCATTGGGGAAATTTCTATCATCTTTTTAGCAATTTCTTTAGACCATTCCGGAGGGCATAAATAACCGCCATCAACATTGCTATCAGTACGTAGATATTTAGTCTCAATACCAGCCTCTAGCATTGAATGTTCATTCATTTGTTTTAATTCGACAACAGCATCATATCGCTCGCGGCTCAACAATGCTTTTTTGAAATGAATCTCAGCTTCGCTTACAATTTTGATTTGCGAACTACCGGTTGGACGATAGAATTTAGTTTCTAATTCATCTAGTTTCTTTTCAAGAGCAGCAGCTTTATCAGCTTTTGCATTCATTTCCGCAATTACTTCCGCATTTTTCTTTTCTGCGTTTTCAAAAGCAACGGACAATTTGTCCAATTTCTCTTTATATTCACCACTATCTTTAGATTTTGTTTCAACTAGATTGCGTAACTCCGCAACTACTTGCTCAACATTGTCTTGAGTTTTAACTTCAGCCATTTTTATGCCTCATAATTTGTTTAATAAATTTTTTAACTCCACTAAGTGAGTTAAACCATCTTGTTCTTGAATTGATTCCGCTTCGGACTCACTCCGCGCTTTCTCAATAAAATGTGCAGCTAAAAAAACAGCCGCTTCTTTTGAAAACGCTCCTGATTCTCTCAAGATGTCTTCGTAATCTCTTTTTGTAACTAGATTTTGTAAATCAGTTATCGTGTAAAATCTGTTCTTTCTAGACGTCTTAACTTCAGTAACCTTTGCTTGTGTATTTGCAGGCTCACCGACTATTGACACTTCCCATAAATTTAATTTTTTTAGACATCTAACGCCATCATTTGCATAATCATAGCCATCAACTGTAAAACCAATTGACATATCGCTTAAAACACCTTGTTTAGCCAATTCGTAAACATCATTGCCACGTTGAACTTTAGTATTGATGTCCATAATTACAGGCAATCCTGTTTTATCGCTGCTAATGTTATCTGGTCTAATACCGCCAATAGGCATTTCTGAAGTATCGTGTTGATAGTAAACTTTAATTTGACGATTTTTATTCTTGTAGTCTTGAATTGAATCATCAAAAGCACCCTCAAGAATCACATCGTTAGCTCGATCGACATTACCATAAGTTGAAGCGTAACCTTTTACGGTACCAATGCATTTACCATCATATGAATTGCTTTTAGTTTCAGATATTGCAAAAGTGAATATTTTATATTCCATAGCATTTGCCTCACTTGATTTTTTGGATGGAACGATGGACGACATAACTACCCCTAAAACTATTTTTTATTATCTACTAATTTACCACTAATAATAAGTAATGCAACGATAAAAGTGTTATTCATCAATTACTTACCTTGTGTTTTAGTGAGTGTTAAAAAGCTTTTATGCTTGTTGACAAAGTTTAATGCTTGGATTAAACTTGAAAAATTATGATGAAAGAAGATATATTGTCACAACTAATTCAAAAAACCATAGGGATGCAATTTACGTGCTAAAAATGTGGGGATACTCTTTATTTGTGTCAATATTGTGGACAAATAACTTCTGAAATAATTACACTTCACCCTCGTTTTTTATACATACAGAATGGTATGGGGGATTATGAATTCAAAACAAATAAAATATGTTTTGAATGCGCAGAAATTACACTTTTTACAATGACATTTAAAGACCGTGTCAGTGCAGAGGAATGGGGAGATTATGAGAAACAATACAACGCTATTCTTAAAACCAAAAAATATGTTTGAAAAAATAAAAAAATTATTTGGCAAATCAAAACCAATATTTCCAGAATATGATAAATATACAGACGAAGAGTTGCTGGAATTGGTTGCAAAAGAACGAGCTGAAATGCCTATCGAAAAATTACCTAACGGTGAATACATACAACAGATAGGGATAGCCGCTAGAAAATTAATGGAACGCAGAATATTTGATTTTTAAAAATACTAACAATTATGGAAAAAATAACTTGTTAACGATAATAAAAAAATATTTAAAAAGAAAACAAATCTTGCAAATAAAATTACTTATGATGAATCTTGAAAAAATCAAAAGTAAAAATTATGTTGTTACACTAATGGCATCACACAAAGATGATAAAACCAAAAATTGGTTATTTGAAGATATGGATGAATTAAAAAATAATTTAGAAGATGATAATCTATATTTTCTCAATAAACTTCCGATTAGCAAACTAAGAATAATAAAAAAATACATAAGACATGAAATAACATGGTTAAATAATATCACGCCAACAATATGAAAAAATTTGTTAAGCAAAAAGAATATATAGCAAAAATACCGCTCAATGAATTTATAAGCTTTTTAAGAATCACTGGGGTATTAGAGGCTTTATTTATAAATCATACAGCTTTTAATAATTTAACAGAAAAAGAAATACATAAAATTTTTAATAGAGACAGTAATATAACAATAGAATTCAATGAAGGACTCAACGAAGATATAAAATGTGAGATACATCATATAACATTGAAATCAAGTCAAGAGGATTTTAAACCAATTTTGAAAAAACGAAAATAACTTTTATGACTGAAAAAATAACTTTCACAATAAATGAATTTTGCCAACATTACGGCATTTGTCGGACTACTTTTTATCGATTAAAAAAAGAAAACAATTTACCGCCATTGAGGCGAATAGCCCGTAAATATTTCATTCAAAAGAATGAGGCTGATGTTTGGTTTGATAATCTCAAGTTAACAATACCATTACCAAAAAATCCAAAATGTTGTTCTTGTGGTAAATTAATGATTGAAAACAAAAATAATAAAGAAATTCCGTTTTATTGTTCTTGTGGAACAAAAATTAAATTAATCAAAATTGAAGAATAAAAAATGCCCCTGAAGCAAAAAGATAAAAAGACAATACTTAATATATTATTAAAAAATAATATAGAACATTTCAATGCTGTGATAATCACACAGAATGTAACAGCTCAAGTCGCCAAAACAGATAATATTCAACAAAAATTAATCGATCGTTTCGAATCATATAAGGCAATTGTAA
>JBAZGP010000382.1:0-3833 GCA_041652835.1 Lutibacter sp.
AACAGGCGATTTTTGTTTTGAGGGCATAAAAGCATTACTAATTAAACCTGATTTTTTTATAGGTACTTCTAATTCTGAATTAATTTTTTTATTATTTTTTATTGGTTTTGGTACTAAAGCTGGGTTTTTTCCATTTCATATGTGGTTGCCTCTGGCACATCCCGCGGCACCAAGTCATGTGTCTGGTTTTATGTCGGGGATTATCATAAAAATGGGAATTTATGGAATTATAAGAGTTTTGTTTAATATTCCTGAACTCAGCCTAAATATTGGAATATTTGTACTTTTTATCTCAATTTTTACAGGAGTATTTGGTGTAATGTTTGCCATTATTCAACACGATTTAAAAAAATTGTTAGCCTATCACAGTATTGAAAATATTGGAATTATTGGAATTGGTATTGGAGTTGGCGTTTTAGGTGAAGTGTATCATCAACCAATTGTTTCAGCTTTAGGGTGGGCTGGAGCATTGCTACATGTTGTAAATCATTCTTTATTTAAATCCTTGTTATTTTACAGTGCGGGTTCAATTTATACAAAAACACACACTAGAGATATTAATTCTCTTGGTGGATTGATAAAAAAGATGCCTTATACCGCGGTGGCTTTTTTAATTGGAGCAATTGCAATTAGTGGTATTCCGCCATTTAATGGATTTATTTCTGAATTTTTAATTTATAATGGGCTTTTTGAAGGAATTAAAGAAATGGGATTAGAGTTGGCATTGTTGATGTCGTTTGGAATATTAGGATTGGCTCTAATAGGAGGGTTGGCACTATTTTGTTTTACAAAGGCCTTTGGTATCATATTTTTAGGAACGGCCAGAACTAAATTTGCTGAACACGCTTCTGAAGCTCCATTATCTATGCTAATCGCTAATTTTTTACCTATTTTTTGGATAGTTAGTATCGGACTTTTACCTATATATTTTTATAATTTGATTTCCAGTATTTTACAAGATAAATTTCCAATGATTAATTTTGAAAGATTATCTATTTCTAATTCATTAAATTCAATTTCTATAGTTGGAGGAGTTTTGATATTAGGTATTGGTGTTGCATATATGTTTCGGAAATTTACATTAAAAAACAAAACTGTAGCCATTGGCCCAACTTGGAGCTGCGGTTACTCTTTTGCAAGCCCAATTAAAAACCAATATACTGCAACATCATTTGCTGCAAATTTTAAACGAATTGCAAATCCTGTTTTTAATGAATTAAGTGATTCCATTGGTTATAATCAGAATGAAATATTTCCAAAACAGCGATCATATAAAACGCATATTGAAGATAAAATTGAAAATTCGATAATTATGCCTTTTGTAAATACACTGATTGTTTTAGTTAAAAAATTAGCGATATTACAAACTGGAAAAATTCAGGATTATATTTTATACCCCTTGATTTTTATTATATTAATCGTATTTTTGACAGTCCGAAATATTATTTAATTTAAATAAATTTCTATTTCATTTTTATTTCTATAATAATTTAACTTTGCACAATAAATATAGTCGCCTTTAACTAATGGTTTTAGCAATTTCATTTTGTTTTTTATTAAGTTTTCTCACTTTCTTATTTTCAAATAAAAAAGCATATTGGTTTGTCTTTATTTTATTGTGTTATATTTGGGCTATTACTTCATATAATGCAATTCAGGTTTTAATTTCAGGTAATGAGATTGAACAAGTATTAATTTCAAATTTTTATTTTGGACCGCTTTTAATTAAAATTGATAAGCTTACTGCTTTGTTTATTTTGGTTATTAATTTCACCTCAATATCTAGCTATTTATATGCTAAAAAATATTTAGAACCTTATGAAAATAATAAAGGTAAATATAGTTTTTCATTACATTATTTGAACTTTTTAATGTTGAATATTGGTATGCTGTTGGTGGTTATGATTTATGAAGCTTATGGTTTTTTGTTGGCATGGGAGTTAATGTCTTTAAGTTCATTTTTATTAGTAATATTTGAAAGTGACAATGTAAAGACATTGAAAGAGGGTGTTAAGTATTTAGTTCAAATGCATATAAGTTATTTATTTATAGTCACTGCATTTTTGGTAGTTTATATGAATACAGGAATTTTTGGTTTTGAAGGACTTAAACATATTGTGATTTCGGACACTTTTGTACTTCAAATTCCAAATTCATTTTGGATATTTTTATTATTTTTTGTTGGTTTTGGAACAAAGGCAGGTTTTTTCCCCTTTCATATTTGGTTACCACGAGCACATCCCGCTGCCCCTTCTCATGTTTCAGGTTTAATGTCTGGAGTTATGATAAAAATGGGAATTTATGGAATTATCAGAGTACTATTTAATTTACCGGAAATGGCATTAAGTATTGGATTGTTTATTTTATTTATGTCCATTATTACAGGAATTTTCGGAATTTCATTTTCAATTGTTCAAAATGATTTAAAAAAATTGTTGGCTTACTCTAGTATTGAAAATATTGGTGTTATTGGAATTGGAATTGGAGTAGGAGTTTTGGGAGAAGTTTTTCATCAACCTATTATAGCTGTATTAGGCTGGGCAGGAGCATTATTTCATCTTATAAATCATTCTCAATTTAAATCCTTACTGTTTTATAGTGCAGGATCTGTATATTTAAAAACGCATACTCGCGACATCAATTCATTGGGAGGATTAATAAAAAAAATGCCTTTTACTGCTTTGGCTTTTTTAATAGGAGCCATTGCAATTAGCGGTATTCCCCCGTTTAATGGGTTTATTTCAGAATTTATTATTTATAATGGCCTTTTTGAAGGTTTAAAAGAAGAAAGTTTACAATTACCTTTGCTTATGGCAATGGGTATTTTAGGATTAACGGTAATTGGTGGGTTAGCATTGTTTAGTTTTTCTAGAGCTTTTGGAATGTTATTTTTAGGAACCCCAAGAACGTTAAAAGCAGAACACGCAATAGAAGTTCCAATGTCTATGAGAATTGCAAAAACATTACCTTTACTATTAATAATAGCAATAGGACTATTTCCAATATATGTATTTAATTTTATAAGTGGTATAATTAACGATAGATTTCCAGCAATTGAAATTCAAGCTTTATCTGTGACCAATTCATTAAATTGGATTGGAGTTATAGGATTAGTTCTTATTTTAACAGTTGTAATTTTATATTTTTTAAGAAAGAGAATTTTAAAAGAGAAAAGCGTTGTATTTGGATCTACTTGGGGTTGTGGGTATAAATTTGCTAACCCTATAACAAATCAGTATACTGCTACATCATTTTCTGCAAATTTTAAGAGAATTGCTACTCCTATTTTTAATGATGTAGGCAATGTTATTGGTTATGATTTAAATGAAATATTTCCAAAACAACGTTCATATCAAACTCAAATAAAGGATAAATTTGAAAGCTTGGTTATCATGCCTTCTATTAATTCTTTAATAATATGGTTTAAAAAATTAGCATTTTTACAAACTGGAAAAATTCAAGATTATGTGTTGTATCCATTGTTTTTTATTATTATAACTATATTGTTAACAATTTTAAATATCATATAAAATGTTAAGTCTTATTTTAATTTTAGGTTGTACTATTTTTATTCCTGGACTTATAGCAATTACTAAAGCTATATTCAGTGGAAGAAGGCCGCCGTCAATTCTTCAGCCTTGGTTTGATATTTGGCGATTATTTCAAAAAGGCAGTGTTTTTAGTACTACAACAAGTATTATATTTCAAATTGCTCCCATTATAAATATTGTTGTTTTATTAATTATAATGCTATTTGTTCCATTTACCAATAAATACGCTGGGATTATTCATTTTGATGGCGACTTTTTAATGTTTATTTATTTAATGGCTTT
>JBAZGP010000383.1:0-3824 GCA_041652835.1 Lutibacter sp.
GTTGTGCATCGCCCTCATGTTGTGCTGCAATTTTTTCGCGTTCTGCAGCATTAATTCTATTCATGGCTATTTACACATTTTCATCAGGGTCAATATCAGTTACTAAGGCTTTTATGATATCGTATCCATAATCAAGCATAGCCTCTTTTAAATCACGTTGTATGGCAAGGGCAATTTCTTCCTTCTTTTCAAATACATCATCTAAAATCATTTTAGGAACCTCAGCACGGACAACATCAAATATAAAAGCTGTTATTTGTTCATGTGGATTTTGAAGTTTGTAAAAGGCATCATAAACGTGCCCAGTTCTTATTAAAAATTGCACCGAAATTTTTAAGTGTACAAAAACATCATCTTTGGTTTTTGTTTCAACAATGACATCTAATTGCTGAACACGCAAATTCACGCGTCCTGCAACTTGGTCGAAAATAGGTATTTTAAGCTGTAAACCCGGATTTCTGGTACTTTGAAATTTACCAAAGCGCTCAATAATGGCAATGGATTGCTGTTTCACAGTAAATAATCCGGAGGCAACAAGTACAACTAAAATAAAAATAGCAATATACGTTCCAATCATTTTTTACTTTTTTAGATTTATTAATGGCTTAAAGTTACAAAAAGCATTGTGATTTCTTTGTTTTTTTCAACTGATCTTATTAAAAGGGCAATAAAGAGGAATCTGTTTTAAGAAATGATGAATTAAAATGTGAAATTTATTAGATAAAGAAGAAATAAAAAAGGAGCGATTAATTGCTCCTTTTTTATCTTAAAGTGTTGCTATTGCAGCATTAATTCTATGAATTGTTTCTTGTTTTCCAATCATTTCGGCAATATCAAATAAGTGCGGCCCTTTCAATTCTCCAACAAGGCTTATTCTAAAAGGCTGCATTACTTTTCCAAAACCAATTTCTTTAGCAGTAATCCATTCTTTAACGGCATTTTCGCTATTTTGAGCATTAAAATCGTCTACGGTTTTAAGAACTCCAATTAATTCTTTCATCAATTCAGGTGTATCTTCTTTCCATTGTTTTTTTACTGCTTTTTCATCGTAAGAAGTTGGAGCTTCAAAAAAGAAATTGCTCAATTCCCAAAAATCTGCAACAAAAGTGGCGCGTTCTTTAATAAAAGAAACGACTTTAATTACAAATTTCAAGTCTTTTTTGATGCCTTTTTCAGCCAAAATTGGCACATAAAGCGCAGCCAACTCTTCATCGGATTTTAACAACATATATTGCTGATTGAACCAATTTGTTTTATCCGGACTAAATTTAGCACCGCTTTTGCTTACGCGTTCTATGGTAAATGCCTCGCAAAGTTCTTCCAAGGTAAAAATTTCCTGTTCCGTTCCAGGGTTCCAACCCAAAAGCGCCAGCATATTTATAAAAGCATCTGCAAAATATCCATCTTCTTTATAGCCACGTGAAATTTCACCGGTTTCTTCATTTTTGTAAGCCAGAGGAAATACCGGGAATCCCAATTTATCGCCATCTCGTTTGCTTAGTTTTCCTTTTCCAACGGGTTTTAATATCAACGGCAAATGCGCAAATTCAGGAGCTTTCCAATCAAAAGCTTCGTACAATGCAATATGTAGCGGCAATGAAGGAAGCCATTCTTCACCACGAATAACGTGGGTAATTTCCATCAAATGGTCGTCGACAATATTTGCCAAATGATAGGTTGGCATTCCGTCACTTTTAAACAATATTTTATCATCTAAAATGTCTTTTCTGAAGGAAATATCTCCCCTTATCATGTCAACAGCTTCAATAGTAGCTTCAGTTTCTTCAATTAAAGGCTCATGCATTTTAAAACGTACAACATATTTATCGCCATTTGCAATTCTTTTATCGACTTCATCTTTTGACAAAGAAATGGAATTGGTCAGTTTTGCTCTGTTGTGCCAATTGTAAATAAAGGTTTTTCCTTTTTCCTCGTGGTCAACTCTGTGAAAATCAAGTTCTTCATTGGTGTCAAAGGCATAATATGCTTTTCCCTTTGCAATCAATGTTTCAGCATATTGTTTGTAGATTTGTTTGCGTTCGGATTGACGATAAGGACCAAATTTTTCATTTTTCCCAGGACCTTCATCAAAAGGAATATTACACCAATTTAAGGCTTCAATAATGTATTTTTCAGCGTTTGCAACGTATCGGGTTTGGTCGGTATCTTCAATACGCAAAATAAAAGTGCCGTTATGTTTTTTGGCAAATAAATAGTTAAAAAGGGCAGTTCTTACACCACCAATATGTAAAGGCCCGGTTGGGCTTGGAGCAAATCGCACACGAACATTAGTCATTTTATGGTCTGTTTTAAGCTACAAAGATAAATGATCAATAGGAATAAGCATATTTTAAAGTAAAAAAAGGTTTTTTGGAAATTATTTCTAAAATTTATGAAAACTTTATTTTTAATATATGCCATTCAAACCGTTTAGAAATGAACATTGTTTAGGAATTATAATCCTAAAATTTTATCTTTTGTTATGGTATATTTAGGTATAAGAAATAATTGTAAGTCTTATCATTTAATTTTAATTAATTTTATCTTCCAAATGGGGTTAAATTTAAATTATTGAGCAATTTTAAGCACATACAAACCAAACTTCAGCAATTCATTAAAAAATACTATTTTAATGAACTTATAAAAGGCTTGCTTTTATTTTCGGCAATTGGCTTGTTGTATTTGCTGTTCACGATTTTTGTGGAATATTTTTTATGGCTAAAACCCATAGCACGTTCTGTTTTGTTTTGGCTTTTTGTACTTGCAGAAATGGTGTTATTTGTGGGTTTCATTGTTTTTCCCTTGATTAAAATTTTTGGGTTGAAGAAAGGAATAACCGAAGTGGAAGCATCCAAAATAATTGGAAACCATTTTCCTGAAGTTAAAGATAAGTTACTGAATATGTTGCAGTTAAATTACAGTCCGCAAAATTCAGAGCTTATTGAAGCCAGTATTGAACAGAAATCGAAAGAATTGCAGCCGATACCTTTTAAAAGAGCGGTTGATTTTTCAAAAAATAAAAAATATTTGAAATATGCCATTATTCCTTTTCTTATTTGGCTTTTTATTTTTATAACCGGAAATAGCTCAATTTTTTCTGAAAGTTTTTCCAGGGTCGTGCATTACAACAAGGTTTATTTGCCACCCGCGCCATTTTCTTTTTCTATTTTAAACAAATCATTATCTGTTGTGGAAGGAGAACCGTTTATGCTTCAGGTGGAAACTGTTGGAAACACAATTCCTCAAAATGTTAAAATCAATTTTTTAAATGAAAGTTATTATTTGGAAAATTACAACTTAGGAAAATTTCAATATTCCTTTTCAAGAATACAAAAACCTATTCAATTTTATTTAGAAGCCAATGGTGTGGAATCTGAAATTTTTGAAATTAACGCCGTTCCAACGCCGGTGATTAACAATTTAGAAATGGTGTTAAATTATCCTGTTTATACTGGAAAACATCATGAAATTGTTCAAAATACCGGAAACGCCAATGTTCCTGAAGGCACAAAAATCACTTGGCAAATTGAAACTCAAAAAACGGATGCTGTTGCTTTTATTGAAAACCTTCAACCTGTTGTTCACTTTTCTAAAAGCGCAAAAGAATATTTCAGTTTTTCCAAACAGTTCATGTCAACTGTCAATTATAAAATCACCACTTCAAATCGTGAATTGAGTGATTATGAATCGCTAAATTTCACCATTCAGGTTATTCCTGACGAACATCCGCAAATCAGCTTAAAAACTGATATTGATTCTGTTAGTGTCGGTCCAGCCCAGTTTATTGGTCAAGTGAGCGACGATTATGGCGTAAACAAACTTCA
>JBAZGP010000384.1:0-3810 GCA_041652835.1 Lutibacter sp.
GCACAGCATTATGAGATTCCTCGTACCTCGGAAGGACAATAAAATGACATATAAGCTTAACTTAATGACATTGCCCTAACCCCCGAAGGGGAACAGAGCGTAAAATAAAATGTGTTGTACACATTTTTAGCGATTGGGCCAGCTGGCGCGTTGGAAAATGAAACCAGTTTTTGAATTAATAAAGAGAAAGTACAAAGTGAAAAGTGCCCTTCAGCTATACTTCGATTCCACTCAGTAAACACGCTCAGGGTGGAGTGTGACTGCGAAAAGTGGAAAGATTGCACTACAAAAAGCGTTTAACAAATAATAAATAACCTCTTAAAGCGGTAATTTCCGCTTCAATTCCTCAACAATATTGTAAACGGCGGGACAAATCTCAGTATTTTTTAAAGTTAAATTGGTAAGCTGAATAAATTTACGTCGGTTGGTATGCGGATATTCATTGCAGGCTTTTGGACGAACATCATAAATGGCGCACCTATTGTCATTCAAATCCAAAAAAGTACAAGGCGCTGTTTTTAACACATAAAAATCATCTTCGTCACGGTTCAAATATTGGGAAATAAACGATGCTTCTTTCATACGTAAATGCTTGGCAATTCGCTGTATGTCTTTTTCCGTAAAAATCGGGCTCGTTGTTTTACAACAATTTCCGCAGGTTAAGCAATCCGTTTTCTCAAACTCCCTATTGTGCAGTTCATGCACTATCAAATCCAGATTATTGGGCGTACGTTTTTTTAATTTTTCGAAATACTTTTTGGTTTCTTGGTACTTTTCCTTTGCCAAACCCGGCAGCTCTTTTAAAAACGCTTCCATACTTTTAATTTATTGGCAAAAATACAATTTAAACTTTTAAAAATTATCGTACTTTTGCTCCTTAACAGATTTCAGCAAAAAAAGATGCAAAACAGTTTAGAGAAAGCTCTTAAAAAAGGATTCAAAGAAATTTACGGGGCAACTATTGATGCGGTTGAGTTTCAGGCGACTAAAAAGGATTTTGAGGGAGATATCACCGTTGTTATTTTTGCGTTTTTGCGCTATGTAAAAGGAAATCCTGTTGAAATTGGAACAAAATTAGGCGAATATCTAAAAGCAAACGT
The DNA here is from genome assembly GCA_041652835.1 of Lutibacter sp. GTDB lineage: Bacteria > Bacteroidota > Bacteroidia > Flavobacteriales > Flavobacteriaceae > Lutibacter. The sequence goes on from JBAZGP010000384.1 coordinate 1,101, forward strand.
AAGTGAAGTTACTGATTTTAACGTGGTTAAAGGTTTTTTAAACCTGGTTATTTCAGATGATTTCTTCTTGAATTCCTTCAACGAAATTTTTACGACAACAAACTACGGATTTGTACTACCCAATCCGGCTGAAAAAGCGGTGATGGTGGAATATTCTTCCCCGAATACCAACAAGCCATTACATTTGGGTCATATCAGAAATAATTTATTGGGCTATTCAGTAGCTGAAATTATAAAAGCTTCAGGAAAAAAAGTTTATAAAACACAAATTATAAACGACCGCGGTATTCATATTTGTAAAAGTATGTTGGCGTGGCAGCGTTTTGGACATGGAGAAACACCGGAAAGCACTGGCTTAAAAGGCGATAAATTGGTAGGTAACTATTATGTGGCCTTTGATAAATTGTATAAAGAAGAAATTTCCCGATTAATTTCAGAAGGGAAAACAGAAGAAGAAGCCAAAAAACAAGCGCCTATTTTGTTGGAAGCCCAAGAAATGCTGCTTAAATGGGAAGCTGGTGACGGAGAAGTCGTTTCGCTTTGGAAAACCATGAACAATTGGGTTTATGCCGGTTTTGAGCAGACTTATAAAGCACTTGGTGTTAACTTCGATAAAAATTATTACGAAAGCAATACTTATTTACTTGGAAAAGATGTTGTTGCGGACGGACTGAAAAAAGGGGTTTTTTATAGCAAGGAAGATGGTTCGGTATGGATTGATTTAACCGCCGATGGTTTGGATGAAAAAATTGTTTTACGTGCTGATGGCACTGCGGTGTATATGACACAGGATATAGGAACTGCCATTGAACGCTTTAATGATTTTAATTTAGGTGAATTGATTTATACTGTTGGAAATGAGCAGGATTATCATTTTAAAGTCTTGTTTTTGATTCTTGAAAAATTGGGTTTTGTCTGGGCTAAAAACTTGTACCACTTGTCGTATGGCATGGTGGATTTACCAAGCGGAAAAATGAAATCGCGTGAAGGAACTGTAGTGGATGCCGATGATTTAATGCAGGAAATGGTTGATACTGCAAGAAATATTTCACAGGAATTGGGAAAATTGGAAGGTTATTCCAAATCTGAAAAAGAGGTTTTGTATAAAATAATTGGTATGGGTGCGTTGAAATACTATATTTTAAAGGTAGATCCAAAAAAAAGAATTTTATTCGACCCAGAAGAAGCTGTCGATTTTAATGGAAATACCGGACCATTTATACAATATACTTATGCCAGAATTCAATCTATTTTAAGAAAAGCAGATTTTGACTATTCAAAAGTAATTAAAGTCATTACTTTGCATGAGAAGGAACGTGAACTGATAAAACAATTGCAGCAATTTCCTGAAATTATTCAGAATTCAGCTAAAAACCACAGTCCGGCCTTACTTGCAAATTATACCTATGATTTGGTAAAAGAATACAATTCATTGTACCAAAGTTTGCCTATTTTAGGCTGCGAAAATGAAAATGAGAAAATACTGAGAACACAGCTTTCTGCAAAAGTGGGCGAAATTATAAAAGCTGCATTTAATTTATTGGGAATTGAAGTCCCTGAGAGGATGTAGAGGAGTTGAAAGTTGAAAGTTGAAAGCTCAAGGCTCAAAGTTGGAAGTTTCAAGTTTCAAATGAAAAATAAAAAGTTACACGATTAAACAGTTAAAAATTTAAAAACACAAACAGATATCATGAAATACGACATCATCATTTTAGGAAGTGGTCCGGGAGGATACGTTACAGCCATTAGAGCATCTCAACTTGGTTTTAAAGTTGCTGTTGTTGAGAAAGAAAATTTAGGCGGAATTTGTTTAAACTGGGGTTGTATTCCAACCAAAGCCTTATTAAAAAGTGCTCAAGTTTATGAATATTTAAAGCATGTAGATGAATATGGTTTAAAAGTAGAAGCCTTTGACAAGGATTTTGGCGCCGTGATTAAGCGCAGCAGAAATGTTGCAGATGGAATGAGTAAAGGCGTTCAATTTTTGATGAAAAAAAATAAAATTGATGTGCTTGAAGGTTTCGGAAAACTAAAAACAGGTAAAAAAATTGAAGTTACCGATGCAGAAGGAAAAGCTACAGAATACAGTGCCGACCATATTATTATTGCCACAGGTGCTCGTTCCCGTGAGCTGCCAAGTTTGCCGCAGGACGGGAAAAAAGTGATTGGTTACCGCGAAGCTATGACTTTACCTTCACAGCCTAAAAAAATGATTGTGGTGGGTTCAGGTGCTATTGGTGCCGAGTTTGCCCATTTTTATCATGCGATGGGCACAGAAGTGACTATTGTGGAATTTTTACCAAATTTAGTGCCGCTAGAAGATATTGATGTCTCCAAACAATTTGAACGCTCCTTTAAAAAAGCAGGTATTAAAGTGATGACAAGCTCATCAGTTGAATCGGTTGATACTTCTGGTAAAGGTGTTAAAGCCGTGGTGAAAACTAAAAAAGGAGAAGAAATATTAGAAGCCGACATCCTGCTTTCTGCCGTAGGCATTAAGTCAAATTTAGAAAATATCGGATTAGAAGATGTGGGTATTGTAACAGACAGGGATAAAATAATTGTGAACGATTTTTACCAAACCAATATTCCGGGTTATTATGCTATTGGTGATGTTGTTCCTGGCCCTGCCCTAGCGCATGTTGCTTCTGCAGAAGGTATTACCTGCGTAGAAAAAATTGCGGGTTTACCAACAGAACCTATCGATTAC
>JBAZGP010000385.1:0-3804 GCA_041652835.1 Lutibacter sp.
TAGAATTAAAGATTTGGCTATGAGATTTAGTTTTGGCGGCGAACAGACAAAACTTAAAGGAGATTTGGATTTAAGGGCTGATATTTCTTTAAGAGATGATGAAACAGTTATTAGGGCAATAGATAAAGATAACAATCAGGTAACGGGCGGACAGCGTTTATTGTCGCTGAAATTCTTTGCAGATTATATGCTAAGTAAAAATTTAACCGCTTCGTTTTATTTTGATCAAAGTGCTTCTCAATATGCAATTTCAACAACTTTCCCGAGGCAATCTGTGAGCGCCGGGTTAAGTGCCAGATATATATTTGGTAATTAAATAATAAATTAAATAATAAATTAAATAAATTAAAGTAATGAACATTCCAGCAGAATTAAAATACACAAAAGACCATGAATGGGTTAAAATTGAAGGCGATAAAGCAACAATAGGCATTACGCATTTTGCACAAAGCGAATTGGGTGATATTGTTTATGTTGATGTTGATACCTTAAATGAAACTATTGAAAAAGAAGAAGTTTTTGGGTCGGTAGAAGCTGTTAAAACAGTTTCAGATTTATTTATGCCTGTTTCAGGTGAAATAATAGAATTTAATGAAACTTTGGCCGAAAAGCCTGAAAAAGTAAATTCAGATCCTTATGGAGAAGGATGGATGATTAAAATTTCTATTAAAGATGCTTCTCAAATTAAAGAATTATTGTCAGCGGCAGCATACGGAGAATTGATTGGAGCGTAATTATTTATTTTACATTTCTGTCTTTTTAACAATTGCCATTGCAGTTGGAAGTTTAATTTATCTTCAAAAAGGTTTAGGAATAGGCGTGCAAATTCCAGATAAGATTTTGCACGCCTTTGGCTATTTCCTTTTAACAACAAGCTGGTTGTTAGCGTTCAAGCAAAAATTAAATGGGCTAAAATTAATTATTTTAATAGCTTTTATCATTTTTATTTATGGCATAGTTATTGAGATTTTACAAGGAGTGTTAACCAACTATAGGCAGGCAGATATATATGATGCGTTTGCCAATTTAATCGGTATTGCAATTGCAAGCCTGTTTTTTACTATTCTTTTGAAAAAAAGAAAATGAATTAAAAAATATACTTGTATAATATATTTAAATTATTAAATTAGCAACCTATAAAAAATTTTACAGATGCAAGTTAAAAAGAGCCCGAAAGCAAATTTAGAGAGTTACACCAAATTGTTTATGCAGTTAGGTTTGGTTTTAGCACTTTTAGTGGTGTATTTAGCCATTGAAAAAAAGTCGTATGATAGAGTTATTGCACAACTTGGTCCTGCAAATTACAATGTACAAGATGAAGTGCAAACTATTGAAATAGAGCAAGTGAAACCGCCTGAACAACAGGCACCACCACCAACGGTACCTGATATTATAAAAGTTGTTGAAGACCAAAAGGAAATTGAGGAAACAGTGATTCAGTCTACCGAATCAAATGAAAAGGATGAGGTTAAAATCACTAAAATTGTTGAAGCAAAAATAGATGAAGATATTATGGAAGACGTTCCGTTTGCCATAATTGAAGATGTACCTGTATTTCCAGGATGTAAGGGCTCAAAAGCAGAATTAAAAGCGTGTTTGCAAGATAAAATTGCAAAGCATGTGAACTCTAAATTTAATGCTGATTTGGCAGCAGATTTGGGATTAACACCTGGCGTTAAAAAAATATTTGTGATGTTCACCATTGATAAAAATGGAAATATTGCAGACGTGCAAGCGAGAGCACCTCACAAAAGATTGGAAGCAGAAGCCATTAGAGTTGTAGAATCATTGCCTAAAATGACTCCGGGTAAACAACGTGGTCGTGCAGTTGGTGTAAAATACAGTTTACCAATTGCATTTAAAGTAGAATAAAGATTTTAGTTAAAATATATTAAAAATACTGTTTTTAAACAAAGACAGTATTTTTTTTTGCTTTATTTTCAAAAAATTACTTTCTTATAAAAAAGCGGTAAATTTGCCATAAATACTAAATCCATGGAGTTCAACAACATTCTTTTAAGAAAAGGATATGCCAAAATAAAACTTAAAAAGATTAACACCAATCATTTTGAATTAAAGGCGAAATTGAATGATGTAAAAGGCAGGTTTATTTTAGACACTGGAGCTTCAAATTCGTGTATCGATATCAATTTGGCTGAAAAATTTAAGTTAGAAGTAAAAGATTCGGAGACAAAAGCTGCGGGAGCAGGTGCTACTGGTATGGAAACAAAGATTTCTTCTAAAAATAATATTGAAATCAATCAATGGAAATATCAAAATTTTACTGTTGTATTGCTTGATTTAACTCATGTGAACTCTGCCTTAACAGAATATCATGCTGACACTGTTGACGGGATTATTGGTGCCGATATTTTAGAGAAAGGAAATGCCATTATTAATTATGAAAATAAATGTTTGTATTTAAAAAAGCTGGTATTTAAATTTTAGTAGGGACAGCTCGGTAGGGACAGCTCGCGAGCTGTCCTCAGTCTGCCGGAACACCGAAGAAAATTTAAATTCAAAATTCAAGGGACAGCTCGCGAGCTGTCCGTACGGTTTTTATGATAATTTTATAATTCCAATGCTTTTTTAGGATTGTTATCCATTAAAATTTCAATTGGGTTTTCCAAAGCTTCTTTAACAGCAACCAAAAATCCAACAGATTCCTTTCCGTCAATAACTCTATGGTCGTAAGACAAGGCAACAAACATTATTGGTCTAATAACCACTTCGCCTTTAATGGCTACCGGTCTTTCAACTATATTGTGCATTCCTAAAATTCCGCTTTGAGGAGGGTTTATAATTGGCGTGGACAACATAGAGCCAAAAACACCACCATTAGTTATGGTAAAAGTGCCGCCAGTCATTTCATCAACAGTGATTTGTCCGTCTCTTGCTCTTAATGCCAAACGTTTTACTTCATTTTCTACACCTCTAAAACTGAGATTCTCGGCATTTCTGATTACGGGAACCATCAAGCCTTTTGGGCCTGAAACCGCAATAGAAATATCCATAAAATCATAAAAAATCTTATAATCGCCATCCAACATGGAATTTACATCGGGATAGAGTTTTAAAGCTCTTACAACGGCTAAAGTAAAGAAACTCATAAATCCTAAACCAACATTATGTTTTGTTTTAAAAGCATCTTTGTATTCATTTCTCAAGTCGAAAATAGGTTTCATATCCACTTCATTAAAAGTGGTAAGCATGGCGGTTTCATTTTTTACAGCAACCAAACGTTCAGCTACTTTTCTACGAAGCATAGAAAGTTTTGCGCGCTCACTACTTCGTGAACCGCTACTGGGAGTTCCCATACTTGGTACTGCTTTTACGGCATCATCTTTTGTAATTCTGCCACCTTTTCCTGTCCCAATAACTTCTGAAGGCGCAATTTCTTTTTCGGTCAATATTTTTTTTGCGGCAGGAGAAGCTGTACCACTGGCGTAGGTCTTTTCAGCAGTGATTATGGTAACAGGTTTTTCTTCTTTCTTTTCTTCTTTCTTTTCGCTGCTTACTGAAGACTGTTCACTTCCTGCTGGTTTTTTGCCTTCTAAATCAATTAAACAAACGACAGCACCAACAGATACCGTGTCACCTTCATTAGCCTTCAGTGTAATAATTCCACTTTCTTCAGCAGGCAATTCAAGTGTTGCCTTGTCGGAATCTACTTCTGCAATGGGTTGGTCTTTTTCAACATAATCGCCGTCTTTAACAAGCCAAGATGCAATTTCTACTTCTGTGATTGATTCTCCCGGTGAGGGAACTTTCATTTCTAAAATCATCTCTTTGTTTTTTATCTTT
>JBAZGP010000386.1:0-3804 GCA_041652835.1 Lutibacter sp.
TTAACGCATCGAGAATATGCAAGGTTTACGGAACGGTATCACGCAAGGGCAGCAACACAAAAGAAAGACCACAAAGGGAAAGTAAGATATTGAAGATTCCGAAAGAGGTAAAGGCAACCCCTGTTGCTCTTTTTGAGCGTGTGGTGGCAATGATTCCCGAACCAGAGAGGGCTACATATCAGAACAACTACAACCCTGCATTTAACATAGATGAATTTGTACAACGGAATGGCATACAGATAGAGCGTGAGATACAAGTGGCGGGTACAAGAAAAATGCTATTAAAGGAATGTCCTTTTGATTCAAACCACAAGTCACCAGATAGTGCTATTTTCGTTCTTTCAAGCGGTGCAATAGGATTCAAGTGTTTTCATAACTCTTGCTCTGGTCATTCGTGGGCAGAACTAAGGGCTAAATATGAACCAAAGCGGGAGATACACCGCACTATACAACCTACACGAAGTCTGCCACAGGCAGAGGATTCGAGAGGGAGTAAGTTTTTAAACCTTTGCGACATAGAGGCTATTGACAGGAGTGCTATTGTTTCGATACCGAGTGGGATAATAGAACTTGACAAGCATATCATAGGATTCAATCTGGGCGAGGTCAGTCTTTGGTCAGGGAACAATGCTTCTGGGAAAAGCACCCTACTCGAAGAATTAGGTTTAAATGCAGTACAGGCGGGATTTCCTACGGCTTTGTTTTCGGGTGAACTTACCGCAAACAGGGTTAAACAATGGGTGCAGCAACAGGCAGCAGGGCGACAATACACACAGAAAAGTGGATTTGCAGATGCTTATTATACTCCAAAAGCGATAGGTGAACAGATTGATAGCTGGTTGAAAGACAGGTTGTATATCTACAATAATAAATATGGCAATAAGATAATACCTCTGTTAGAGGATATGAAAGCCATAATCAAGAAAGGGGTTAAGTGCATCATTCTTGACAATCTTATGTCCATTGATATTCTGGAGATGGAGGGCGATAAATATTCCAAGCAGACTTCTTTGATTCTTATGCTTTGTAATTTTGCAAAAGAAGAGAATGTACATTTACATATCGTAGCACATCCACGCAAGGCAACAGGCTTTTTGCGCAAGAACGATGTTTCGGGAACGGCAGACCTTACCAATGCGGTGGATAATGTATTTATCATCCATAGGGTGAATAACGACTTTATGGCTAATGCAAAAGAATTTTTTACGGCAGAGGTGGCTTCTCGATATTTTTGTTTTGGGAATGTGGTTGAGGTATGCAAGAACAGGGATTTAGGGATACAGGACTTTCTTGTGGGTGTTTATTATGAGATTGAAAGCAGGAGATTCCTTAACTTTGCGTATGAAAATATAAACTATGGATGGATACCTACGCAACCTAACTTGGAATTTGAAGATTTACCATATTAATAATTAACAAACTAACACAATAGAAAATGAAAATAATAAATAAGATGGAAACAAATTTTACAAAAGGAGAATGGAGTGCTTGTTGTTTAGATAAAAATCCACACTATGTTTTTGCAGGAGAAGCGACAATCTGCGCAATGAGGCATAATGACCCAATAGAAACAAGATATGATAAAGACGAAGAGCCACTAACGATTGATGAATGTATTGCAAATGCAAGGCTGATACAAGCTGCACCCGATTTACTTGAAGCGTGTATTTATGCGCTTAAAACATTATACTCTATTGGATGCACTAATGATGCAGAGATAGTGCAAGAATTAGAAAAAGTAATTAAAAAAGCAACCGAATAACCCCTCCTCTCCACTCTGGTCTTGGTGCTAAATTGGTATTCTGCATTGAGAAAAGGGGGAGAGATTAAAAAAAACAATATGAAAAAAGAAAAACCAAAGCAGGATAAATTTTGCAGGGACTGCGCGAATCACTTCGATGAACATAATACAGGCTATGATGGAACTCCAATCCTTTGCAAGTGCAAGTTTGACAATGTAGACCACTTGCTGAATTTTGATTACTGCGACAAATTAATTTTGATAAATAATAATTTTTAATTAACTTTACAGACAAATGGAAACAACAAAATCACAGGAAAAAAGAATCGAGGATTATCTTCTGCGAGGGAATTCAATCACACCTATTGAGGCACTTGAAAGGTTCGGGTGTTTCAGGCTTGGGGCAAGAATCTTTGATTTGAAGAAAAAAGGCTTTGAAATAAAAACCGAGACAGTTACCGAAACAAAGGTAATTCAGCCGTCTTTCTTTGAAAAACTTTTTGGAGGTAAGCCAATCATTAAAACTAAGCATTTTGCAAAATATTTTCTAATAGATAAAAAACAATGAATTTAGATAATAAGCTCATATTAGATGCTTGTTGCGGAAGTAGAACAAATAATTTATGGATTTAATGGAAAAGTCAAGGATAAAAGAGGTTTTAAACCTTATGACTGATTCGATAGAGCAAAAAGAAATTGAGTTATACAAAAAAATAATTAATGAAAAATGCTTTAATAGAATCACAGATGTCGAAGAATTTTATTTGGGTATAATTTACCCGTATGAACAATTTGTTTCAGGACTTATAAAAAGCGAAATTTCTAAAAATAAGGAAGTTGTATTTATTTTAGAGAACTCACAATTTATCGAACACCACTTTAGATACTGGGTTGAAAAAATAGAAGGGATGGCGTGTTGTGCTGACAAAACAAGAACTATTTTAAGGAGATTAATCGAATTTTATAAAAATGGCACTATGATAGAATTTGATTATACAGCAGAATATACTTTCCATTTACCAAAGTTTATATTCAAAACACACGAAAGTATTGTTGTGTTTTACAAAGGTATAAAAAGTCTAAAATACGGAAACCCAACACGATATTTAAATGCATTAAAATCATTAATGGTAATCGCAGCCGAAATCGACAGACTGCAAGAGGAGGAACAAAAACGATGAAAACAAATTCAGGCTATCTGGTTGAAACAAAAAGTGGTCAAAGAGGTTGGACTTTTCGCAAACGCTGGTTCTTTTTAGTCTTGCTGCTAACTCCCTACTAAACTAAACAATTACAACAAACAAAAAAATGAAAACAATGAACTACAAAGAACGAGAAAAAGCCAAAAAAGTTGACCCGAATTTTCACATGTACGAAGGTGAGTGTATGAGGTGTGGGGTGAAAACGAAATACTTAACTAAAGAAAATGACTTGTGTTTCGGATGTGAACAAGATGATGCTGAATTTGAAGAAAAAAGAAATGCTCCACCATATCAAATAGGTGATAAAGAAGCTGAATTTAGGCATGAGAAATCAATGCAAGGATGGTCTGACGATATGGATAAGGAAATTTGGGACAAGCACTTTAGATTTAAGTAGAAAATAAATAAATATGGCAGGTATTGATAAAACTTATATTGACGGAAAGGAGTATCCTTTATACAGACAATGGTGGATTGACAACTATGATAAAATGATAAAAGAATTTGGAGATTATATTTGGCTATATACTTTTACATTTTTTGATGTATGGCCCGAAGAAGTTACTCCTGAATTTTTAAAAGAAAATACTGGGGATATAGAGTATTTCAAAAACAAATATGACTTTCCGATTTGGAATACTTCCGAAAAAAAAGATAAATGGCTTGTTAAGAATTGTGATATTCAATCTTTCAGAGAAAGAATGTTAGAGGTTTATCCTTATAACTGGAAGGGATTTAAGGGACAAAAGTGGATACCAAAACCAAATAAGAAAGTAAAATGAGCATTTTGATATTAGCACTAATATGCGCAATCATTATATGCCTCCCCTTTCTTGGGATTATACTATTCTTAACGATTAC
>JBAZGP010000387.1:0-3801 GCA_041652835.1 Lutibacter sp.
CCCTTGGATCGGGCGGAAAAGTTTTGTCTAAAATCATTCCAATGCGCATATCAACTATTTTATAAGGTTAAAATTAAAATCGTTTAGTTTAAGAGTCCTTAAATCTGAAATTGTAAGTAGTGGAGATAAAACACATTGTGAAAGATTATTGTATTTTGGTAATTTTTTATGAGTAAAGCACTCTGCATCAAACAAATAGATAAAAATTAAATTCTTTGACAAGGTATTGATTTAATTATACATAATCAATAAAAATAATTCTTCAGAAATATAACTTTTTAGCAATAAAAAAGGTGCTAAAAAAGCACCCTTTTCTTTTCATAACATAATTTACCCTTTTCAAATAATTTTCCCGCATTTGAATTAACTATTGCGAATATACATTGAATATTTCATTAGTGAAACACGACATTTGTAAGCGTTCATATTTTAAACATGAGTGTGCTTTGTAAATTTATAAGCGTTATATTTGATGTTTAATTGTTAGCTTTAAATGCATAAAATTATTCATCTTTTTATTGTTTACCTATTATTTCACACAACTTTATTTGCCCAAATTCCTGGATTAACGCAGTTTACAACAAATAATGGTTTGCCAAGCAATACAATTTATGATATTGTTCAAGATGAAAATGGATTTATTTGGATTGCAACCGATTATGGAGTTAGTAAATTTGATGGTCTAACATTTAAAAATTTCACTGTAACGGAAGGTCTTCCGGGAAATGAAATTTTATCCTTTTATAAAGATTCCAAAAATAGAATTTGGATGACTTCTTTTAATGGAGATATGGGTTTTATTCAAAACGGTAATTTTTATAATGAGCATAATGCTTCCTTTTTAAAAAAATTACAATTCACAAAATTTGTTGATGATATTTTTGAAGATTCAAAAGGTAAAATTTGGTTTTGTCAAAAATCAAATAATATTAAAGTTCTTAATCCAAACTTAAGTGTTGAAAACTATTCAACCAATACTAACCTTAATATAAGAAACACTTCCTTAATTGTGGAAGATATTAATAATAAAATACACTTATTAACATACTTTGAAAAGAACAAAAAACTTAACATTGTTATAAAATCTTTATCTAAAAATTCCAATTTATTTGAGTGGAAGGCTTTTAAGCTAAGTCAATTTTCAAATTTAGCAATAGAAAGAATAAATAATAATTTAGGAATGCAATTGAGAGATTATGATGAAATTGTCAAAAAAATTTCTAACCATTTAATTCATGAGAATAACAATTTTTTAGCAAGAACCTATAGAATAGGAAAAGATTATTGGATTACAAATTTAAATGAAGGTGTTTATATTTTTAACAAGGCAGACAATTATCAAAGTCCTAAAATTATTTTAAAAAACATACAGTCAACAAGAGCTTTTGTAGATTTGGAAAATAACATTTGGATTGGCAGTCAGTCAAATGGTATCTATTTATTTCCAAATCTTCATGTAAAAGGCATTCAATTTGATGACCCAAAAAAAAACGATTTATATTCAATTGGCCTATTTCAAAATAAATTGATTTTAGGCGATGAACAAAGTGAAGTTACTATTTTAAATACCAAAACCTTACACACAATTTCTACCATAAAATTAGATAAAAATCCAAGAAGAGTAAAACAGTTTAAATCCTATAAAAACCTGCTTTTTATTATGGAGGACAATGAAATTCATCAATTGGATTCAAATTTGAATATTGAAAGCGTCAAAAATATGTATGATGCAGATTTTTTAAAAACTGACTTAAAAAACTTCAAATCCTTCTCACTTGAAGGCCTTGAAATATATACCGCCAATTCTAGCGGGGTAGGAAAAATCAATAGAACTTCCTCTTTATCTAAAAAATTGTGGAATAAAAGGAGTACCTCTATTTGTTATGCAGGAAATGACAGCCTGTGGATTGGAACAACCAAAGGTTTATACCTTCAAAATGCTGGTATTACAAAAAAATACAACTTAGGAAATCAATTTAATGAAAGTGTCATTTACGCATTGGAAAATAGCTCCAGAGGTTTATTGATAGGCTCTAACACCAGTGGTTTAGGAATTTTAAAAACTAAAAAATTCAAAATAGTTTCTAAAGAAAACGGTTTGTTGAGCAATTATGTGAAATCCATTTTTATAGATGCAAAAAATAATATTTGGCTCTCGAGTAATTTGGGATTGAACCGACTTGAATTAGACGATAACAATAATTTAATTAGTCTTAAAAATTATACCATTTCGGACGGGCTGTACAGCAATGATGTCAGAGCTTGCTATGTTGTTGAAAATAAAGTATATGTGGCGACTTCAAACGGATTAAACATTATTGAAATGTCAAATGAAGAAATATCAATTTTAGCGCCAATAACTCATATCAACGAGGTGTTGTTGAACAATAATACCATAGAGAAAATAAACGATCAAACATTTGATTACCAATCTAATAACATTCAATTTAATTTTTCAGGAATATCTTTTAAAAGTTTGGGAAACATTAAGTTTAAATACCGATTGTTAGGATTGGAATCCGATTGGATTAAAACCAAAAACAATACCGTAAGATACTCTTCATTACCACCAAACAATTACTCTTTTGAAGTAAAAGCCATCTCAAAAAATAATTTGGAAAGCGACAAACCTTCCCTGTTTATATTTACCGTAAAACCTCCTATTTACAAAACTTGGTGGTTTATAAGTCTTACAACATTAGCATTTTTGATATTTATTGCCTATTTATTTTACAACAGAAACCAAAAAATTAAACACAACGAAAAAATAAAAGAAAATATTTCAAACCTTCGTTATAAAGCGTTAAACGCACAAATGAATCCTCATTTTATTAATAATTTATTGGTAAACATTGATGATTTGGTAAATAAAGGAGAAATAGAAGAAGTAAAAGGCAGTTTGGGTAAATTTGCTGAATTGGTGAATTTAATTCTTCAATCTACAAAATCCAATCTCATTAATTTAACCGATGAAATTGAAATGGCTAAATTATATTTGGAACTTCAAAAGTTACGATTTCATGAAAATAGTTCTTACATCATTAATACTGAATCCATTCCCCAAGAGGAATTGGAAAATATTTTAGTTCCTCCAATGATTTTACAGCCAATTATAGAAAACTCATTTAGGCACGGATTTAAAAATGGAGACAAAACAAATCATATTTCCTTGATTTTTAACATAGTAGATGAGGAATTCTTAATCTGTGAAATTTCAGATAACGGTATCGGAATTCAAAATAATGAAAATACAAAAATAACATCAAGTTCGGGAATATCATTTTCCAATATTAACGAACGGCTTCAATTAATTAATGAATCAAAAAGTAAAGAAAATTTAGTAATTGTTTCAAATATAAAAGATGAATTTAATACCTTGGTAGGATTAAAAGTAACTTTAAAAATACCGTTAATAAGTTTTTAAATTATCTCTATGATAAGTGCCATAATAATTGAAGATGAACCCGCTGCGTACAGACATCTAAAAACCATTTTAGAAACAAATTATGGCTCTCAACTCACTATTGTTGGTCATGAAACTGGTGTAGAAAAAGGAATTAAATTGATAAGTGATTTAAATCCACAATTGATATTTTTAGATATTCAATTACAAGATGGCGACGGTTTTGAAATATTGGATTATTTTTCAACTTCTTCTACATTTGAAGTCATTTTTACAACAGGGCTTAAAGATTATAAAGAAAAAGCAATGGATTATTTTGCCTTTTATTATCTGAATAAACCAATTCAGGAAGAACAATTAATTGGTGTTGTAAATAAATTTTTGTCGAAACAATGGCT
>JBAZGP010000388.1:0-3799 GCA_041652835.1 Lutibacter sp.
GATTACCACTACAACTTGAAAACTACAAAAAAGCGTTTAATCAAATTTACCTTATTATACCTGAAACTAAATTAAGTATTTACGAAAAGTACGATGATACTATTGGTTTAATCACTTTCAATTCAAAAGAGAATAATTCGTTTAATTTAAAACGTAAAGCCTTAATTAATTTAGAAATTGACCAATCAACCTTAATGACCATTTTACACACAAATGAATATAAATCAATAGTGAAAAAACATTTTGGTTATCTTCCCGAAATGACAAGCTTTAGCCAATTCAAAATCTGTAGTGAGCTTATTCATAAAATACAAAAAAACGAATTAAATAAACTTTTTATCGCTCAAATTAAAAATAGAGGTGATAATAAAGCATTATCTTTAAGGTATTACAAAGAATTTAACCAACTATTTTTAGCACTTAAAATGAATCAAACTAAAAAAAATAAGATGATTGATTTATTAAAAACTCCACTTCAACATTAAATATTATGTATTATCCTTTTTTGAGAGCAAGGCAATTTGAACTGATAGCTTTAAGAGAATTAGCTACTGAAGAGGCAATTCAGGGAGTTATTATTCCAATATTGGAACCAGTTAAAGAAACCCATAACAATTTAACACTAGCATACAAAGTATTCCTTGAAAGAGAACAAACAGCTTTTCTTATTGTAAATCCAACAATTGGTGAGCTTGCAGGTGATAGTTATTTCTATCTTGAATATCTAAGTGGTTTGGAAGGACAAGTTTTCCTTCCTGCATTTCACTATAAGAAAAATGCAGAATTCATTTCCCAAAGCATTGCACAATTTGGACTTACCAATTGTATGATAATCTGTCAAAATGATGTTAGTTCAGAAGATATGGAATTTAGACAATTGGTTGGACAAGCTGAAATAACTTCAATCAATGTAAATGACCCAAATAGAAATAGGATGCTCCACAGATTTCTTAAAGGGTTAAATAAAAACTATATTCGATTAGACGATTTATTCGAAAAACAAGCACGAAATAGTGATTATTTAGACATTGCAGAACATAGATTTTCTGAAGAACACATATACTTTGTAGAAGATGGGTTTAATGGTTTCTCTGATTATACTGTACTACCTAGTGAATACATCGATGGTGGAAGCACACCTAGGGCAGTTGTAATTCACCTAACATATTTGAATGGTCAATATCAAATATGGATAAGACATTTTACATCAGAAACCAATGACTCAATTTCTAACGTTCAAGGAAAATTTGCGGAAGCTGCTGCAAAAGCTGTAAACTATTGCAGACAGAATGAACTTACTAATTCAGCAATAGGCGAATTAGAATCTTATTATGATAATGAA
This sequence comes from Lutibacter sp., assembly GCA_041652835.1. Lineage (GTDB taxonomy): Bacteria > Bacteroidota > Bacteroidia > Flavobacteriales > Flavobacteriaceae > Lutibacter. The sequence goes on from JBAZGP010000388.1 coordinate 1,343, forward strand.
CATTACCCAGGATTAGGAACAGTAAAGAAATTATCTATTAAAAACCATTTATTGGTTTTAAGCCAGTATCTTAAAAATAGATAGTTTTATGAAGGTTTGTGCGAATTGTTTTTATGATAAGGAACTAACGGGTTTTATTTCATCTTCAATAGAAATTGGTGATTGTGATGTTTGTGATTCAAAAAATCAACCATTATTAAATGTTTCTGAACTATTAGATTTCTTTCAAGAGCTATTAGGCAATTTTAAAACCAGTGAAGTTGGAATGCCTTTGAGTGCTAAAATTCAAGCTAATTGGAGTTTCTTTAGTTCTCATAATGTAGCGAATAAAATTTTAAACTATGTTTTACCAAATATTGCTACAGAAATAACTTCATCAACTATTAATGTTGACTACACTGACGACATTATTGAAAATTTCAATCATTGGGAAGTACTAAAAGAAGAGTTAAAATGGAAAAATCGATATGTTATAAACATAGAGCGACTTGAAGAATTAGGTTGGGATGGCTTTTTCAATACAGAGTTTAAACTAAAAAAGGGTTTTGAATTGTTTCGAGCAAGACTTCATCATCAAAGTGGCTTACAAGTTTATAAACCCGAGGAAATGACTTGCCCTCCAAGAGAATTTGCAAATGGTGGAAGAGCCAATCCATCAGGAATACCATTTTTATACTTAAGTGATAATCCTGAAACAGTACTTTATGAAGTTAGAGCTTCTTATTTGGATGAACTTAGTGTAGGAACTTTTCAGTTAAAACCTGACATTGAATCAATTAAGCTAGTTGATTTTACAGAAGACACGTCTTTATTCCAACCAAATACAAGTACAATTAACAAAATAATAAAAGGCAAGTTACTAAGGCAAAAAATCAGTAGTGATTTATCTAAACCAATGCGTAGATATGACAGTGAGTTGGAATATATACCCACACAATTTATCTGTGAATTTATAAAAGTTTTTACTGGAGCATTGGGAATACGGTTTAGCAGTTCATTGCATCCAAAAGGAAATAATATAGTTTTGTTTAACCAAGAATTAATGAACTGTAAATCTGTAAAAAAAGTAAAGATTCACTCTATTAATTTGCAAGGAATGGACGTGAAATAATAAAGCATTAGGCATAGCAGTACCTACCCTACAGGTGGGGTTTCGTATTCCAAAGACATCCCGATAGCCATCGAGATTGTGGTTAAGAAAATTTTGTTTTAATAATTTCCGTCAACATGTGTTTGGTAACTTTATAAAGTAATTTTGATTTTTTAAATCTTAAAATCATGTATGATATAAACAATCTTTTCTTTACACTTTATGTATATATTGTATCTTTTTTTGCAGGACTTCTTGGTTCATTAACTGGACTTGGTGGTGGAGTAATTGTTGTTCCAATGCTTACCGTATTATTTGGCGTAGATATTCGTTATGCTGCAGGTGCATCTCTAATTTCAGTAATTGCCACATCTTCTGGTGCTGCTTCATCCTATGTTAAAGAAGGGTACTCAAATATCAGAATCGGTATGTTTCTGGAAATTGCAACTACAATTGGCGCAGTTGCAGGAGCTTGGTTTGCAGGAATTGCTTCAGTAAATACGATTTCAATTATCTTTTCAGCTTTACTTGTTTATTCCGCTTTTTCATCAATACTTTTGAAAAAAAAAGATGCCAATTTTACAGTAGAAAACAAATATGCAAGAATGTTTAATTTAAATGGCAAATATCCTACATCGGAGGGAATACGGAGTTATTCGGTTCAAAATGTCCCTTTTGGATTTGCTCTTAGCAGCCTAGCAGGCATAATGTCGGGATTACTTGGGATTGGTGGGGGAGCAATAAAAGTAATTGCCATGGACAAGGTTATGAAAATTCCTTTCAAAGTATCTACAACCACCAGTAATTTTATGATAGGCGTAACTGCTGCAGCAAGTGCAGGTATCTATTTGAAAAACGGATATATTCATGCAGCTCTTGTAATGCCTGTTATGTTAGGTGTTTTAACTGGAGCTTTTCTGGGTACTAAAATATTTGCCTTTGTTTCTTCGAAAAGTTTAAAAATCACTTTTTCAATAATTATTCTTGTATTGGCATATGAAATGTTAAAAAATGGATTGAAATGATTAAAAGAAAAACTAACAAGGATAACATAGATAGGGAAATTGAAGTAATTTTAGGCAATCTTCTAAAAATAGGTGTTATTATTGCAGGCAGCCTAGTTGCTTTGGGTGCTGCAATTTTTTTAATGAGACATGGATCGGAAATACCTAGTTATCATATATTTGAACCCGACATCTTTAATTTTTCTGATTTCAGAGATTTATTCAAAGGTATAATTACATTCCGGTCTGTTTCAATAATGGAATTAGGCATTCTGCTCTTGATCGCAACACCTGTGGCTAGAGTTCTTTTTTCAGTGTTTGCTTTTGCTTATGAAAAGGACTATATGTATGTAGTTTTTACAG
>JBAZGP010000389.1:0-3778 GCA_041652835.1 Lutibacter sp.
CAAGATACTATTTAAAGATGTCGGTGGTATAGTTGAAGTAAAGGAAAGTCTAAAAGAAGTAGTAGGTTTCCTTAAAAATCCAGATTATTATCAAAGATTGGGGGCAAGAATTCCACACGGAATATTGTTAGAGGGATTGCCTGGAACTGGTAAAACTATGCTGGCACAAGCCATTGCGAATGAAGCTGGTGTGCCTTTTTATTATGCAACTGGAAGTGAATTTCACGGAATGTTTGTAGGACTTGCAGCATCAAGAGTGAAAAAATTATTTAAGACAGCCAAGAAACAAACGAGTGTTATTTTTATAGACGAGTTTGAATCAATCGGTCATAAGCGTATGCAAGGTTCATCGGATGCAATGAGGGAATGGAATCATACTTTAACTCAACTATTGTCAGAAATGGATGGTTTTAAAGAGAATGATAACGTAATAGTTTTAGCAGCGACTAATCGTGCGGATGTGTTAGACCCTGCTGTAGTAAGGGCAGGGCGTTTTGACCGGAAAATAAATGTGCCATTGCCTATTTTAAAAGATAGGATAGAAATTTTAAAAATTCATGCAGTCGGAAAGAAATTTGAAAATATGAATTTAACTTCAATCGCAAAACAAACGGTAGGTTTTAGTGGAGCAGACTTGGCATTATTGATAAATGAAGCGGCCATTGTTGCAGGGCGTGAACGTAAAGAAAAAATTTCACTTGAGCATATAAACAAAGCGTTAGATAAAATATCAGTAGGTGAAGAACGTAGAAATTTAAATTTAACAAAACAAGAAAAACGAATGATTGCCTATCATGAAGCAGGCCATGCTTTAACGGCTTATCTAATTCCCGATGCTGATAAAGTCCAACGGATATCAATTTTGCCGCATGGTCAGGCTGGTGGATTTACAAGGTTAGCGGATGAAAAGGAACGTATAACTTTATCTGAAAATAAAGCATTGGCAACAATAAGTGTCTTATTAGGCGGTAGGATTGCAGAAGAAATGATCGGGGAGATAACTAGTGGAGCGCAAAACGATTTACAAAAATGCAATGAATTAGCTCGTGAAATGGTAGAACATTATGGCATGGGACAACAATTTAATTTCAGATATGTTTCGCAAAATTCAATGGGAATGAAAGAAGCAAGCCTTGAAAATCAGAAAATAATTGATGAAGATATTAATACAATTTTGGAGCAATGCCATCAAAAAGCAACAGAGTTAATCCTTAATAATCGTGAAAAGTTAGATAAATTGACAGGCAAATTACTTGAGGTTGAATCACTAAATGCTGAAGAATTAAATCAAATTTTAGAATGAAAAATAAAATTCCCCAAATAATTTTCGTCTTAGCCGTTTTAGCATTTATCGGAACAATCTTATTTGTGTGGCAAAGTCCCACATTAAAAAACTACTCAATGGGTAACGATGAATATTTCTTCTATCGTATCACTATGAATTTGCCGCATTATGCCACAACTGGAGAATGGTTCATAGAAGAAAATGCACCCAACAAAGAAGCCTTACAGGATAGTGAATATATTACTGGCACAGCATATAATACTAAGGTATGGATACATCCACTCTTAGATAACTACTTAGCCTATCCGATAGCCAAACTATTCAGCGATGTAGCAAATCAAATCCAATGGTTAAGATTATTTTGCGTCTTTATTATTATAATCACGTTCCTGCTTTTTGTTGATATCATTCGTAAAAAATCCAACTATTACGTTGCTGCAATTGCAATCTTTCCAATGATAGTCGGGCGATTACTCTTAGCCAACGGCATCATGTTTTATTACGATCTGTTTCAGTGGTTATTTTTCGCTTTAACTTTATGGATAATAGAACGCAATCCGAATTCAAAATGGATTTATATTTTTGCCGCAATTACTGTGTTGAGCAAGTTTTATTCCATATTATTTTTAATTCCCATCTGGTTTTATTTGGACTACAAGCAATCAAAAATTAAGAAGCAAGTTACTGTAATGTCAATAACTTTAGTCCTGATATTTTTCATGCTTCAAGCAATTTTAGCCCATGATATTCTCTATCAGTATCATCATTGGATAGCATTAAGCGGTACTTCATCCGGTAATTTAATAAACAATGTCCTGCCGAATTTTTGGGGATATGTCTACACTTGGGGCTTATGGTTAACCTTGCCTTTAATATTTTTCGGCTCTTATAAAATCATCCGTAAAAAAATGGAGGACTATTATGTCTTTGCAAGTTTCGGGCTGATAGTTTTAATTTGCAGTTTGGCCTGGGGCTTCTATCCTTACCACGTATTTCCAATCATGTATGCAGCAATGTTTATGATTCCGGCATTAGTTTATAAAAAAGGAGTAGCGGATGAAAACAAAATTATCCCCAATTACATATCATCTAAACAAAAGATGTGAAGAACGTTTTAAACTAAATCTAAATCGTAAAGCCCGAATGGAAATGGTCAGATGGATAAAAGAAAAGGGAAAGCCTATTGAATATCAAGATTATAATGGAAATATGGTAGAACATCATGGAGAACCTAGAAAAAGAATCGTGGTGTTGTATCCTTTATTTTTAAACAAAGAAATCATGAAATTAAATCCTGATATAAAGTTTGGTGATAAAGTATTAGTTGTATTTGATCATAAAGCAAGCCGTGTATTGACAGTATTGCCATATAGAAAGATTGGGAATACTGTCGTAAAGTCAACTTATAAGACGGAATGAAATAACAAAGTGGTTGACACAATAATGCAACTGTGGTATAATTGTCATAGTAGTAAGATAATAAAGGGAGATAAGAACAATGAGTAAACGAATTGTATTAACCGTTTCGGATGAATTAAATCAATCTCTGGAGGAAATGGCAAAGGATATGAACATAAGTGTCTTGGAATATATCAAATACCTGATTCTAAAATCTAAGGAAAATGAAATGTATAATAAGATTAGTAAAGAATTAGGCTTGTAAAGGAAGTAAAAAAATATGCATTGGGGGAAATAAAGGAGACAGATTATGGGCCTTTTTGATAATTGGAATAATGATAATGGTAAAATAGGAGGAGAATATATAGATAAAAACAAATTTCAAGTAGGTGAAAAATATCTTGCAGCATTTGAAGATGAGGATGTTGACTATAATGTGATAGATGAAATTGAAGTTATAAAGTTTTCACCAAGTAAAAAATACATGAAAATAAAACGTGGAAATGGAGAAATGGAATGGCGTGAAGTAGAAGATTTTGAAGTATTAGAGAAATTAGACGACTAAAAATAAAAATGGAGGAATTTTAAATGGCTTTGTGGATTATACTTGGTATTGTGGTTGTATTTTTCTTAGTATTTATTTTACCTGGTTTCTTTATCATAGGTGCTCGTGATGTAGGCGTTTTAATCCGTAAAAACTTTGGTATAAGACTTCCAGAGGGGCATATTATAGCTTGTAATGGTGAAGTTGGTATTCAGGCCGATACTTTGCCTCCTGGATTTTATTGGCGGTTTCCTATTTTGTGGTCATCAAGGAAGGTTCCTGTTATTGTAGTAAATCCTGGTGAAGTAGGTTTGGTAAAATCAGTAGATGGTAAAACTTTGCCGGTGGGTAGACTTTTAGGTGATGAAGTTGAATGCGACTCATTTCAAAATGCTAAACAGTTTTTGGCATCTGGTGGTTTTAGAGGTGGTCAAGTTGGATTGCTTAGACCTGGTACATATCGAATAAATACTTTAGCTTTTGATGTTCAAGTTCAAAAGGCTACGGAAGTAAGAGCCAATGAAGTTGGCATAGTAGTTGCGTTGGATGGT
>JBAZGP010000390.1:0-3773 GCA_041652835.1 Lutibacter sp.
GACATTGGCTTCACATGCTTATTTTGTTGGAAATAATTTAAAGAAAGCATAACTGAATATTCCGTGACTTTGAGGCTGTCAGTAATGGCAGCCTTTTTTTTGCAAAGAATATTTACAAAAAATATGCGGCGAAGGTTAAAAATCAATCAAAATTTTAAGGTTCTATTTGACATAATTTAAATATTGTGTAATAATAGAAATTCTTAATAAATTAAATTTCAATACGTTTCAGCCTTTTGGCTTAGTCTTGAAAGAGCAAGACTAAATTGTTAGTGATAAGTCAGAAATTTACAATCACAAACTAAGTTACTATAATTTGTATACAATTTTTTATTGAAACATTGATTTGTTTTTATATGAGAAACTAAATTTTAATAAATATGGAAAATTCGATTTTGATTGAAGGTATTACGGCGGGCAGTTTAAGAGAAATTGTTAAGGCGGCTGTCGTTGAGGGGATTACAGCCATGCAGCCAAAAAAAGAAGATAATTTTCTGACGCGTATGGAACTGGCAAAAAAACTTCACATTTCAACGGTGACACTCGATAAGGCCAGCAGAAATGGGAAACTCAAAGGTTATCGGATCAATGGCCGTGTCCTATTCAAAGAATCCGAAATTAATCTTTCTGAAATTCCAATCAGAAAACACCGATAAAATGCCTGAGCTGATTAAATCAAAGGGCAAACCAGCTTATCGGAAACCGGAAGCGGTGAAGAAACTCGAACACATGGCAGATGCTGAAGCAAGACAATTGCATCCTACTTGTCCGCACCTGGCACCCCGAACCTTCAGAGATGATACCGCAAACAGTTTAACTAAGTGCATAGTTGATTATTTGAGGCTTAAAGGTGCGTTTTCCAGCCGTTTAAATAACACTGGGATATTTGATAAGCGATTGAATAGATACAGGCCCGGAACGTCCCGGAAGGGTTTGCCGGACATAATTAGCACATATCAGAACAAAAGTATCTTCATTGAAGTTAAAGCCGGAAAAGATAGAATGAGTGAAGCACAAGAGAAGATCAGGCAGGAGCAAAACAGATCCGGGGGTTTATTTTTCGTTGCTCACAACTTTACAGAGTTTAAGCAATGGATTGATAGTTTATAACAATTAACACCCAGCGACATGAATGATAAAAGGTTTTTAAATATTCCCGTTCCGATGATGAAGGATTTACACATTAATAGTAAGGGTTTTTTTAGTGATGTTTTTGACGTCGGGATTTATCTATACTCAAAAACGCTAAAAGGATCAGAGGAGAAATGCTACCGAGATGCTTTAAAATTTTTAGGAATAACACAGGGGAATATAAAAACAGGAATTTCAAACGCAAAAAGAATTTTATGCCGGATGCCAGAAAAATATCCTATTGTCGGGATCGAAAAGAATATGTTATTCGATTACTACAAGAATGAAAAATCTGATTTTGATATAATTTGTTTGGGTACTTTTTTAGGGATCAGAAGCATTTTAGGAACAAAACAATACTGCAAAACAAATAAAGCACTCATTCACGCCAGACTATTTGGCTATATAACTGCAAAGGAACTACCAGCCAAATTAACACCTATTGAAAAGAAATACCAGATCCGCTGGCACATGGACAAGGTATTAATTGAACTCCAAACAAACTGGTTTTTGAAGCTTATTTCTAATCATCAAAGAGGTATGTATATAAGTTTCGACTTATCGCTGGATGAACTTGCAGTAAAAAGCGAAGCAAACAAGCAACTATCTAAGATAAAGCAATTTAAAGAGACTAAAAGAAAAGCTATTGAGAACGCAAAAGCTCAATTAACTACACATTAACAGCACATTTACTACACCTTAAATAAGGAAATGAACCAAAAACAGCATAAAAACAACTCTAAAAACATTAAAGATATGATTTACAGAGGATTAACAAAAACAGGGTACTACACATTAACTACATCGGTTACTGCAACATTACTACACATTCAACTGCAACGATACAGCACCTTAAATAATCTTCTTAAGTAACATTCTTAAGTAAGCTATTTAAATAAGATACTTAAAGATGAGGCGAATTATTTTTTTTGATTTTGATTTTAAATTATGAAAACTGATAAAAACAATATTAAGATACAGGCAAATTTAAAACCGGCATTTCGTCGCTGGGGTGTTGGTTTGATTTTGTCCAGCTCTGGGGGATCTGTCTCCCCTGGAGCTTTTAAAAACAGAAGGAATGAAGTTTAAAAGAATTTTCCGGAGAGATGGGCTTACATATAGCCTGATAAAAAAAAGCGATGTACTGGCACTCTATACAGTTACATTGGATGCAAAAATATTGCATTACCAATTTTTCAGAATCACCGGAAACGAGCTAATTTTTAATAATGAAAACATTTTCTTGAAGCATAGCATTTTAAAATTTCAATGGGACATCTTAACTAAAAAGTTTGAGAAATGATCGAGGAACTCTATACATATCGTCAATATACTTTAATGCTTTTAATCCTGGGTTTTATTTCTGTTGAAATGACTATCCAATTCAGGATTGAATTTAAAAATGAGTTGTTAGAAAACACCAAAAATTAAGACCATGTTAAGAGAAAAAACATTCACGAGAGCCGATGGGCTTGTTTTTACACTTCTAAAAGCAGGTCGACAAACCTTATTATGGCAGGTGACAAAAGATGAAAAGGGAATAAGATGGGAAGTCTGGCCTCTTCATAGACGTTGTTATGTAGAGGATTATTATGAAGACGAAATAAAAATCTTTTATACCATACCAAGTGCAGAAAAATTCTTTGAAAATAATGAACACAAACAATAATAGTATTAATTAAATTATTTAAAAATGATCGATTTAAAAAAGGTTACAAAAGCAATTACCGAATCCGGCCATAAGGCTGAATTTGTGAATGAAAACGAAATCAGTCTTGACGGCAAAACAGTGCGTTTTGCTTCAGATTTGGTCGCTATCGGCGGTAAGCGATACCGGGTAACAAATGTTGCTGAACTAATAACTCAGTTATGGTCGAAACGAGTGTTGAATATCCAATCTTCTCAAATTGATGATATAGTCAAAAAGTATGAAACTCTAAAATAATTTGAAATGAAAAAAGAAAATGAAAATCCGGTTGTATATCGGGATGCAAATTACGAGAACCAAGTACGTAAAGACTTGGAATCTTCAAAAGTAGCTTTGCAGTCAGTATTGGACGTTTGGAACTCATTAGAACTAATTCCTTGCACAGATATTTATCAGCTAATCTTCAACCCTCAAAAGATCTATTCTGATGCAATAAATAAGCTGGCCATTGTTCCGGTAACGGCTGGCCGGTTCCAAGTCTCCAAACAGGCTTTTATTAATACTCTTGATATTCCAATTCCAGATCAATTATACAGAGCTGCAAAGCAAGCACGGCAACTGCTGGGAGGTGTGCCCGGTCTATGGGCTATTGAAAACAATGAGGTTATTATGGTCGAAGATGAGGCAAGCGTATTGATAGAGAAAAACAATGTTTATGCTTCAGGTAAAAAGCAAATAGAGTTTGCCGAAAAATTGAACTCATTTATTTCGACACTTAACGAGTTAAACGAACTAACGGGAGGCACTTTGTTAAATCATCAATTCGCTTTTCAGTATTGGAACGGCAAAATTCAGCTTATTGAAACTGATGACAGGCACAGGAAAGCCGTATTAATCCCGGAAGTCTTAAAAGTATGGCTTAGTAACATTAAATAGCTAAAAAGTTGATCCGGGGGGCTTATCAAATTGGCTCCCCTTCATTTAAAACAACATT
>JBAZGP010000391.1:0-3770 GCA_041652835.1 Lutibacter sp.
GCAACTTTATAAGTTCACAATTGCTGCTGATGGCAAGGGTGATATTGGATTTGCTAAAGCAACATTCAAGATCTCCACAACAACAGTTGCTGTTGATAACTTAAAGTTGTATGAAGACGGAGTTGATATCACAAAAACAGCTATTACTGCAACAGTCGCAGAATCAACCGCGGCTGGTGTAGATATCTTTGAGGTTTTGTTGAAAACAGAACAGCTTATCGGTAATGAATATGTATTAGTTGGCGCTGGTTCTTCCAAAACTTATGTTTTGAAAGGCGATGTATCTGGTTGGGGCGCGGCTGGCGATAAGATAACTGTTGAAATGTTGGGTGATAATAATTTTGGCGCCGTCCAAAAATTCACCACAGTTGATGGCTATGCTGACGATAACTTTATTTGGTCCGACTTGTTCTTGGGCTTCAATACTACGACAGCCACAGGAGCAAACGAATGGGCAAATAGTTATAAGTTGCTTAGCACAACAACTCAATCATTTACTTATTAATTTGATTGAAGTTAGTTGATATTTTCTGTTATGCGTTTAATGCATAATTAGAAGCAAAAACTCTCCTTTATGGAGAGTTTTTGTTTTATTAAAAATTTGGTATAATTAATATGCAAAAGATAAACTAAATACGCAAAATATATGAAAATCAATAAAAAAGCATTGCAAATAAGCATTTTGGTTTTAGTTGTTCTATTAATTGGATATTATTTTTTTGGCAGATTTTTTCTGTCAAAAATTAAAGAAAGAAATAATAAACCAAAAATATATTCAGAGGAAATTATTAATTTAAGCCAAGATGAGATTTATGAGTTTAAAGTTGTAAAACAAAATTTAAGCGAAGACGCTATTAAACAATACAAAAAAACATTTGATAAAGATAAAACTATACTCGCGACAACAGAGGACAATTTTAGTTTGAGTATTTTGTCTAATATGGCGATGATAAAAAGAAGTTTAGAAGATTATGAAGGAGCGAGAAAAATTTTTGAATATATAAATTATAAGTTGCCGAATAATTCAATAGCGTATTTTAATTTAGCAAACTTATACACTGAAAATATAAAAAATTACGAATTAGCAGAAGAAAATTATTTAATGGCTATTAAAAATTCAGTTGGCGAAGCAGGAAACGACCAGTATTATAGAGGTATTGCGAATTTTTACACATATTTTTATAAAGAACATATTGACAGATTAGAGAATGTTTTGCTTGATGTATTAAAAGATGAAGCGTATAATAATAATCAGGATGTGCTGGCTTTATTGGCGGACTATTATGGCGCTGTTGGTAAAAAAAACAAAGCGATTGAATATTGGCAGAAGGTATTAGAATTAGATCCGAATAATCAGGGAGTTATAAATGAAATAAATAAATTAAAATAAATATAAAATTTATGAAAAAAATACTTATTTTGTTTTTGTTTTTAACATTATTGCCAGTGTCACGCGCTAATGCCGTAACCACGGAACTTATCAAGGGTGAGAGTTTTAGCGCCGTGTATTATAAGTCAGTAGATGGTAAAAGATATGTTTTTCCAAACCAAAGAGTTTATAATTCTTGGTATGCAGATTTTTCTTCTGTTAAAATAATTAGCGACGCAGAATTAGCAAATATCCCAATTGGTGGCAGTGTTTCTTATAAACCAAATTCTCGTTTGGTAAAGATTACTACCGATCCGAAAGTTTATTGGGTTTCTAAAAATGGAGTTTTACGGTGGGTAACTTCTGAAAATTTGGCAAAAGAAATGTTTGGAGAAAATTGGGGAGCTTTGGTTGATGATTTGCCAGACGCGTTTTTCGCTCCGCCGAATTATACATTAGGCGAAGCGTTAATTGAGAATAACAGACCATTTATTGAAGAAAATTGGACAATTGATGATAATAAACAATATCAACAGCAAGAACAAAATCCAAATCAAGAACAGGAACAAGGGAATAATCAACAAGAAACCAATGTTGAACAACAAACAGACCCGATTAACTTGACAGCATATTTAGATACTAATACGCCAACATTTAAGTGGTCAGTTGGAAACAATGACATAACTTATGGGTTTATGCTGATAAAATCAGCAAATAAAGATGTTGTTTATCCGGGCGACGCGCATGTTAAATTAGATAGTTCAATTACTCAATATGACTGGATTGGAATGTCTGGCGCCACAGATTCATATTATAGATTGTGTATTTTAAATGAAGAAAATTTTTGCGCGATTTATAGCGACGAAGAATCTTTATCTATTGGAACGACAAATAAAATTCCTCAAATAATATTAAGTGGTAAAGTTGAAAATAATATTATTAAATTAATATGGAAAAGGGAATGGTTAAATGCAAAAAATGGTTTTTATTTAATGCGCGGTGAAAACGAAAATCCTGAATTTGCGTCAAGTATTAAATTTGGTCTGGATAAAGAGCAAGAATCATATAACTGGCAGGGGTTAGATAAGGGAACTTATCATTTTAGGGTTTGTAATTATACAGGAACAACTCAAAATGGTTGCGAATATTATAGTAATGATTTAAAATTAACAATTACTAACTAACCACCATTAAAATATTTTTGCTGATAATTTAATTTTGTGTTATAATGTAAATATAAAAGTTATCCACATCTTTAATTCCATGCTCAAAACTGTTTTTACATTTGTAAAAATGGAAAATTTAACGACTATCAACAAATAGGGCATTTTTTGTCCTATTTTTTTGTATAAATATTAAAGTTAAAGGTCGAATTTTATAAAATTTTAAAAAAACTAAAGGTCTAAAAATTAAAAAAATTTATTCTTTAATATGCGCATATAAAGAATAAATAAATTAAAAATTAAAAAACTATGAAAAATTTTTATCAAAAAATGTTTAAAAGCACGGTTTCAACAATTTTAACCGTCGCGATCGCTTCATTGGTTGTTGTAGGCGGAGTTTATGCCGCGACAACTATTGGCACAGATATTGTGACAACTGGCGTTTCCAGATTGGCTGAAATTAACGCGACAACCACTCAAATAGACACGCTCACAGTAAATACTGGAGCTACATTTAATGGCGAAAGTGTTTTTACAGCAAATGGCAGGTTTAATTTAGTTAATGCCACAAGTTCTTTGATTGATGGTCTTAATGTAAAATCTGCCACAACAACCGATACACTAAAACTCGGCGGTTCATTGTGGTTAGCAAATAGCGAAACAGTTGGAAACGCGACAAATAATAATGTGTTTGTAAATTCAACTGGTATTTCTTTAGCAACATCAACCGCAACAACAACAAACGGAGTTTGGGTTGGGGCGCAAGCAGGTAAAGCCACTTCAACATTGATTATTGGTGGTGGAAACACAGGAGATGCGACTGCAAATCCTGGTTGTATTGAATTATGGCGCGAAGGCTCGCCATATAAAATTGAGATTAATGCCACAGGCGATGGCGTTACAGCAGGAATTGGTCGATGCACAAATAATTAATTTTAGAAATCAAAGCTTATGAAAAATTTAAAGTTTATTCTGATTTTATCTTTGCTTTTGGTTTCGGCAAGCCCGGTTTTTGCCGCGAATGATGTAACTGTCACAGAGGACACAAATATTGAATTGACTAATCCTGCCATGACTTTGATTTTGGAAACAGGTAGTACTTATAGTTCCATGACAGTTACGGCCAGCACGGTTTCTTTTGTCATTTCCGCGGGTGGAACGGTAACTGTAACCTCGGTAAACAAATACTCGTTGAATCCTAGTTTGATAGGCACAGATATTATTTGCGCGTCCAGCGG
>JBAZGP010000392.1:0-3764 GCA_041652835.1 Lutibacter sp.
AATTCCCAATAAAATTCACCATTTTTTTTCTTGTTTAGAAGTTCACCATGCCATTCTTTGCCTGCACGTAGGTTGTTCCAAAGATCTTCGTATTTGCTTTTTGTCGTTTCTCCCGAGCTAAAAATTTGCGGATTCTTCCCTATTATTTCATTGAGTTGGTAACCTGTAATTTTTATTACTCTTGGGTTTACATATTCAATATTGCCTTCTTTATCCGTTATCATTACTGATACTGGACTTTGCTCAACTGCACTCGATAATTTTAGAACCAATTCTTCCGATTGTTTACGCAGACTAATATCTCGAGCTAAACTAACTATATACTCCTTTTCAAGATTGACAAGTCTAATATTAATTTCAACAGGAAACGAGGTGCCATCTTTACGTTTATGGATACCCTCTTGGGTTATAAATTCTACTTTTCTGAGTTCTTTTATCATTTCAGCAAAAGATTGTGGACTTACCAGAGGGTCAATATCATAAACGCTTAATTTTAAAAACTCAATTCGGCTGTAACCAAGTTCTTTGCACCCGTTTTCATTTATATCAAGGAAACAACCAGTCGCAGGGTCAAGTACTTCAATAGAGTCGTTAGAATTATCAAGTAAGGTTCTAAAAAGTTTGAGTGATTCTTCAGCCTTTTTTTGTTCTGTTACATCACGCAGAAAGTAAGCAACCGTTGATGGCACTCCTTCCTTAGGATTACAAAAAACATTTCCTGTTACATCAATAATCTCACCACTCTGTTTAATAAGTTGAAAATCAACATTATCAGTTCTTTGACCCTCAAGTGCCCTTTGAAAAACTACATGACATTCTGAGAAAGAATTATTATGGATGATATTTCTCAATTTTAAATTGGTTAAATCCTCTTTTGTGTAACCCAATTTTTCACGCAAAGCTCTATTTACTAATAATATTTTTCCATCGGGGGTTATCGTTAGTATAAGATCGCTGGTGGTTTCAAAAAGAAGCCTATATTGTTCTTCACTTTCTTTAAGTTTATTGAGTGATTCCTGCACAGTTTGTGCCATCTTTGAAAATGAAAGAGCCAATGTACCAATCTCATCTCCCGATAAAACTACAGGTCGCAATGTGTAATTGCCTTCTGAAATTGACTCAGCCGCTTTCGTAAGTGCCTTAATCGGCTTGGAAATTTTATTTATAGATATGAATACAAACCCTAAACTTATAAATAAGGTTAGCCCAAATATGATGTATCTAAAATTCCCCATCTTTTCTCCAATTTGTGTATTTTGGGAAGTCAATACTTCTACTTTATGAGTGCTAAGGTTAAATATGTTGGTTATATTTTGATACAAAGGAGTCTCAAAGTTATCATCCATAATTTCCATTAGTTTTGTGGCATCCGAAGAAGAACCCGGATTTTGGATTGCGAAAATCTGATTGGAATACAAGTAAACGGAATCTAAATCGGAAATAATGGCATCTACGATAATGAGTTCTTCTTTTGATAATTTAAATGCTTGCAGTTTCTTCTGATAATCTTCAACTTGAATGCGCTGTAGCTTGAACAGGTGATTATAGTCCGCTTTCTCAGTAATGATAAAGTCGTGAGTATGCATAATAAGTGTCGACACACTGAACCACAAGTTGGCTATAACACCCTGTTTTAATACCACTTCTCGTTGAAGTGAATGATTTTTTACTGGGGCATTATAACTCTTGGTTGTTAAAATAATCGTTACAACCATCATTAAAAGAATGAAGAAGAACGGCAATGCAATTCTTTTTGCAATATTAAGTTGAAATAAATTTTTCATAGTGACGAGGGGATAGATTCAATTTTACTCAAATTTAGGAATAAAGGTATGTTATTCCAAATTAAGATTAATGATATATTTTTCCAAACTATAAAGGCATTCAACTTTTATTCAACGCTTTATGCTGAAATTTCCAATACTTTTTTATTGGGCACCAATATATTCTCCTTGTTAATAAATATTTATTTAATAGATGCGTTTATTTTTTTGCCAAATTACACAACTTATTTTAAACTGCAATTTCTAATTTTGAAATTCAGTTTTTACAAGTTATTCTTGCAATTAAAAACTTATATGCAACCAATAAATTATTGAATATCGCGCTCTATATCGAGAATTTCTTTTACAGCCGCTTGATAATTCTTAATGCTTCCTGCTTTTTTAATCTTTTTTAATGTTTTGTGTGGATTTGAAAAAGTAGTGGAAAAATATTCCCACAAATGAAACATTTTCATCAACAGATGATTTGACCCAGATAAAGACTCACTATAATTTTGAAAAAGCGTATTGTGAAATGCACTGAACATTTCAAGTTTGTTTGCTGGGTATTTTGAAGAATCGTTCTTTATCATACTTGGTAAAAATGGATCAGCAATTAATCCCCTGCCAATCATCCAATGGTCAATTGTTGGAAAACGTTCCTGCATTTCGTGAAATTTTGCAACTGAAGTAATATCGCCATTGTAATAAAGTTTTAGTTTTGTATGGTTTATACATTGTTGAAAAGCATCCAAATGCACGTTGCCTTTGTAGAGTTGTTTTCCAATACGTGCATGGATGGCGACGTTTTTAATGGGATATTTTTCTAAAACTGGAAAAACACTTAAAATTTCTTCACTGTTTTCGTATCCCAAACGCATTTTCATAGAGACAATAATATTGGATTCTTCTTGAACTTTATGAAGAATGCTGTCAATTTTTTCAGGGTTATTTATAAGTCCCGAACCCATTCCACATTTGGTTACCATTGGGTACGGACAGCCTAAATTCCAATTTAATTCCTTATAGCCAAGTTGCTGAACATATTTTGAAACAAATAAAAATTCATCGGCGTCGTTGGTGATAATTTGAGGAATCACTTCCAAACCAGCATTGTTTTCAGGTAACAGATCTCGTTCATAAGCCGATTTTATCACAAAATTTCCGTTTAAGCGAATATATGGAGAATAAAAGGTGTCAATTCCACCAAAAATGGTATTGAAGGCATTTCGAAACCGAAAATCGGTAAATCCTTGAAGTGGGGAAGAAAGCAGTGTATGATTCATATAATTGCGGTTGCGCAAATATAGAGCTTTATGATTTTACATTTTTTACTTTTAATATTTTACTTTTAATATTTAATATTTTTTAATATTCAACTTTCAACTTTTCCAGCTCCTGTTTATAATCATATTGTAAATCTTCATGCAAAACGAGCATCTTTTTTTTGATAGATTCAATTTCTCTGATGAATAAATTTTTGAGTACAGTATTGTTTTTTATGGAAGGTTTAAAATCTTTTAGCTTTTTGCAAAAATAGAGGAGGAGTTCTACCTCGGTTTCCTTATTTTTTGAATATCGAATGGCGGTTTTAACGTTGCGTAAAATTTTGCGGACACTCTTTTTAATGAAATAATAGGTTTTTGTGTTTACCTGCTCAAATTGCTCATCAATCTCCAATTTTATGCTATTGATATAGCCATCTTCATTGGAGGATTCAAACAAAAGATAAGTGAGTAATTCTTTATTTTCCTTTTTAAATTTTGATAAACGCAAACAGAGTTCAATCAAATCCTTTTGTGAATAATGCGCCAATTCAGTTTTTAGTTCTTTTACGGTAACCGCTTTCATAACTGCAATTTAAACAAAAGAATGAATTAATTTGGAATTTTTGGTTGAAGCCGAATTGGTTGTTTGCATTTATTGAAATTATGAATTTTGCCAAGTATTGGCAATTTGATTTTTTTTTGAAAATTATCTAACCTTCTTACAGTTGTTTCT
>JBAZGP010000393.1:0-3752 GCA_041652835.1 Lutibacter sp.
AACAACGCCCTCAACGCCCCACACATCGCCTTCTGCTGCATAGTATTTCTTTCCGCCTTTGGCTATAAGATATATCTTTGCATTTGTCAAATACTCACCACCAGCAACCGTTCTTAGAGTTTTATTCATGGCATCTTTAATCGTTGCCGATTTTGAAGTACGCTTTTCTTTTTTCGTGCCAAGCGTATAATTTTTCAGAAGTTTGTAATTTTTTGTGCTTTCATAATTTCTCGTTGTAACCATCGTAAGTTCGCCTATTTGCACAACCGAACAACTGGTAAATAATCCTGCTATTACAAGAACTAATGCAATTCGTAAAAATAATGTTGTATTCTTTTTCATTTTATTTGTTTTTTATGCTTTGTCCCCTAAAGCAGTTAAACATAAAAAACAGCGTGGGACTGAACTATATCCGCTTCTTAGGTATCGCCAGACACCCACAACTACGAACAAGAGCAGCCCACGCTTGAGCGTGAGCATCAATCTTGTTATTCCCGTAGTTGTTTTTGAAATCTGGCGATTTTCAGAAACAGGAATAAAAGTTAACGCTACCGTTTTCTTAATTTCTTGAAACAAAATTATACTTTTTATTTTAAAGATGAAATATTTATTAATCTATATTAGTTCATTTTAACGATTGTTATTATCATTTTATATCAATATCGAAATGTGGTTTCGTATAAAGTGGTTTCGTATCACCCTCTGAATAGTTTTCAAGATTCCAGTCCTTAAATGATTCGTTGTATTCATTTATTTCTTTTACTATCGTTTTTTGATTTTCTGAAATTAGCCTTTCATGATTAACCGTTGGTTTTTGTGATATATAAAATTTGTCGTCCTTATTTATTTTTGCAAGCCTTATTTCTATATCCTCAAGTTGTGTATTGAAATGAGTAAGAACACGTACCGATTCCTTATCCCTCATTTTTTTTAATGCTATTATTTTTTGTTTTACTTCATCCAATTTACCCCATATCTTAGACAACGAAAATAAAACAACGGCTATCGCTATCATAAACAACCCAACGCCGACTATTAAAAAAGGGTAATTTGTAACAATCCAATCTTTAATTTCACTCATAAACATTACTCCTATAAACGAGGTTAATCCTCCTAAAACTGATAAAATAATTGCACTTTTTTTCATATCTTTAATTTTTACCAAAGATATGAATTTACTTAACTTATTGTTTAGTCATTGATAATTTGACTAAAGTTTCAAACATATCGTCAACTTTACGGTTGTTAAACTTAAAAACCGTTTCAGCTAAATACTTATCCAAATATTCCAAATCAACGTGATGGTGTTGTCCGACAACCTGACGTTCTATAAAAGCCCAGAACGATTCAATGGTGTTTGTATTAAGACCTTTGTATGAATATAGCTTTTTATGGTCAATTATAATTTGATTCATTATGGTTTTAAATTTCAAATTACCCTTGCCTTCATCGGTCATTAAAACAGTCTTGCTTTTTCTCTTGTCAACGTGTTTGTTGATTATTTTCTTCAGCTCTGAATACGTTGTATTCTTAATTACTTCTGCGACTACGTAACCATTACGCTCAACTACACCACTCATTTTTAAATCACTTGCACCCAGTCCGGGTTTTTGTTTCCCTATCTTGCATGGTTTTTTATAATCACCCTCTTTGAACTCAAATCCTTTTGATTCAAATTGTGTTTTCGCTTTATCAAGTTCGGGAATAACTTTTGGTGTTCCCTTTTTTTCAGCCTGACATTTTCGCATTGAAACATCCATTTGTTTTGTATCAAGTTCTACGATACCATCAAGGCGGATTTTATCGTTTTCGATACTCATTATATCACGGATTTTATGATACATCGTCCATGCCGTTTCGTAATGAACGCCAAGATTACGTTGTAGCTGCATAGCTGATAATCCTTTTTTAGCATCCGAGATTACGCCAAAAGCATACAACCATGTTTTTAATCCTAATCGTGTATTATGCAAGATTGTTCCTGTTGTTACTGAAAAAGATTTATCACAATTTTTGCAATGCCAGCGATAATCTGCATTACGATTGCCGATAACTATTGAACCACAAAACGGGCATTTTACAATTTTGCCCCATCGTGCTTTTTCAAAGAATTTAATTGCTTCAAGTTCATTAGGGAATTTATTCGAGAGTTCAAGTAAGTTCATGTTATTATCAATTTAATAGCAATAAAGTATTTATATTTGCTTTTTATAAAATGTTATGATAGAATTAAGGTATTTAAATAAGCTATTGGAAACATTATCCAAAGAGAACAGTCCTATTAGAGAACCTGAACTATTTTTAAAAGCTAAAATAATTGATTTAGGCAGATTTAAAGATAGGCATATATTCATTGGAAAACTATTACAGGATAAATATGTTGAAATCATAATGATTGAAAATGAACTTAAAAATAAAGTAGAAGCATATTCCATAACTTTTGAGGGTGTAATATTTATAAAAAAAGGTGGCTATACAAAACAATATAAAAGAGAAAAAACTTCAAAAGTTTGGCAAATAATACAGATATGGGCGATTTTTCTCGGTTCGGTTTTCGCTTTAATTTATTGCGGAATACAAATTTGGGAATATTTAAATCTAAAAGAATTAATCGTGTTTGTAATATCGCTCCAATAAATAATAAAATAATCATAATTGCTATTACAACAAGTCCCATATAAGCTAAAATTCTAATCAATGTTTCCTCCTTTCAATCCCAGCTATATTGGCTTTTTGAGGGCAAACCAATTAACCGATGATTCCGTTATATTATTAAATAAATAGTTCTAGCATCGCATCCGTTGTAGCACCTTCTTTTGCCATTTCAACTATTTTTATAAATATCAATGCGGAAGGAGTGGTCACTTCGTCATTAATAAGCACGTTCCTTAAAGTTTCAAGAATCACCATAGGTCTGTCATGGGGTTCAACTTCATTTTTTGTCGGTACGGGCGGGATTGGGTCGGTGTCAAGGAAACTATAATCTTTTTCCTTTTTCTCTTTTGCATCCTTGTCAACATCTTCTTCAGTAGATTGAAAATCTTTGGCTGTGAGCTTGCAATTTTTTGCAGGAATGTCATACTGGCTTTCCACGTCAATTTTTCCGTCTGTAACCTCGAATGGCAATACAGATTGTTTTGTGTCTGTGCGTTCAACCTTATCTTCAAGGCGGGTGGTAATAATTTGCGCCAATTCAGCAGAATCAGGATATTGTTTACACAATTCGAGCATTAAAGTTGGTTTTACCTGCCCCCGGATGATAAATTGTTTTAACTCAAAAGAGAGGTCTGCCAATGTCAGGCAATTGTAAATATGCTGAACTGATTTGCCAACTTTTTTAGCGATAGCAGCTTCTTTATTCCCATTGGTTTTAAGAGCTACATATGCATTACCTTCTTCAAGCATATTTAATGGTTTGCCCTGATTTGATATTATCTGTTCGTAAAGTGCATCGCTTTCGGAATATTTAACTCCAGTGCCTAAAACAAGCATTTCCGGGAAGTCTTTTTTCAGTACATCTCTTATGTATTGGACGGCACAATAACGCCTGAATCCATCACGAAGGATATAACGGAGTGTTTCTTCAGAATTACCGCCTACACGTGTTGCACGTATTGGATTTCTCTGACCATTTTCGAGGATAGATAACGCAAGTTCTTCTATATCGCCATAATCAATTCGGCAATTTTTAGTGGGCTCGCAAATTATCATTTCAAAAGGCACTTTAAACATATCCGTACCTCTTTTCAATC
>JBAZGP010000394.1:0-3748 GCA_041652835.1 Lutibacter sp.
TTAAATTGCCTTAAAATTAAAGCTTTTGAACAGCGTTTAAAATTAGGAATAGGGCTTTCTGAGGCTTTTATAAATTCGATCAAGTTTTGATCTTTTGCTTTTAAAAGTTCAAAAAGTTGTTCATCTTGCACAATAAAATGTTCCGTAGATCGTATAAATTTAACTAAAAAAATACGACGGGAACACGTTATAAAATTTGTTGTTTTCATGATGGTAAGTTTTAGATTTAAAGCTCTTCTAAATTTATGGCACTTCCGAACTGATGCAAAGGGGTACACCTAAAGGATAGATTAAGCCGTAAAAGTATCAAAATGCTTTTTCTATTAAGGTATGTAAAATCAGGGTTTATCCTTTGCAATCTAAGCAATTCCGGTTTTATGGTTGTTTCTACAATCTGGAAATAGTCAGCTTTTCTTTTGCGTTTAAAACCGCTTTGTTAAGCCTGTTAATGCTTACATTCAGTTCTTTTGCAGTCATTGCGGTAAGTTTTAGATTGTGAATTTTTAAATTTGTGCCTTATGGCGTAGGGCCTGGAATTCGAACCAACAAAAACCAGGCGGGGTAAATGTTATTTTTCTAGTAATATAGGCATAATTACGCCTTGAACACCCTCAATAATTCCAGCAAAATAAAAATCCACTATAATTGGCGTAGTAAGTCCAAAAAAATGTAATTTACAATTTGCTTTTTCAATGCTGCTGGCTTGCGCAAGTTTTAAAAGAAGTTCGGGATTTATCCCAATTCCTGTTAATTCTATTTCGGTGCTCATATCCGGGATAACAGTGTTATAATTAGGAAAAGTAAAATTTGGATTTATTACAACATTTACAATTCTTTTTTTGTCATTTTTATCCGTTAAAATAATGTGACTTTCCTTTTCCACAAAAATAGCTTTTTCAAACTCCTTTGTAAATTCTACCCATTGATCTGCTTTCACAAAACATAAGGCCGGAAGGTCTTCAATAAAGTTTAGCAAACTACGGGAATGTTTAATCACTATGTGCCCATCTGTTGCAACTATGTTGGCTTCATCAATTGCAATGTATTGTAAGGCGTGCCGTAATTCATCCTTAGAAGCACATAAGTTTAATTTTGGAAGTTTCATGTCTTTAAAATTTTAGATTGTTATTAATTTCTGTTTTTACACTTGTTAACGAGGTCTTTGAGTTTGTAAGCTGCACAGGTTGCAACAATAGCAATAAGAGCAACAGCCGCGGAAATAATTAATGTAATTCCGATTTCTATACAAAGCGTATTCATTTTGCAGTGTTTTTTAGATAGGTTTTTACTGTTTTGACTGAATACCACACCAAGTAAACTAACAAGGTAGATTGAAAAGCGATCCCGATTAAATGTAACATAGTAATAGGTTTTAATTGTTGTTTAAATTGTTCTGTAAATATAGTATAGTATATTGATAAAGTCAAGTGTTTTAACATTTAATTTTCAACATACTATATATTTCCATTATCTGCTAAGGAAAAATAAGAATCTGAGGTAATAATAACATGATCCAACACAGCAATATCACAAAATTGCAATGTAGCCCGTATTTTTTTTGTTATTTCAATGTCCTGTGTAGAGGGTTGTTTGTTCCCGGAAGGGTGATTATGCACTAGAATAACACTAGCGGCCAGGCAATCAATAGCATATTTAGCAATTATTTTCACGTCAACAACTGTACCGGCTACACCACCCTGAGATATTTTAGCATATCCAATTGTGTTGTTGGCACGGTTAAGTAGAATCAGAAAAAAGCTTTCATATATTTCCAAGTCATCAAAATAGAATTGCCTTGCATAGTTTGCAGCATCTTGGGAAGACTGAATTTTGACTTTTTTATAGTCTGACTTTTCCAGTTTCAAGGAAATAGCGGAAATATTGGATTTATATGTTTTCATGGTGGGAAGTTTAAAAATTAACGGTTCCTAAAAAGCGACATATATAAATTTCAGAAATAGAGGTATTAAAATGCTCCATTCCAACAAAGGCCCATTTTAAGCCGTTAGGAGCTTTAAAAATAGGGCGGGATATAGTTTTATTAGAAATAGGATTTGTCGTTGTAAATACTCCAATATATGTAAACCTTATCTCTTCCAGGGCAGCCCTTGCGGATAGATAACTTTTACTTTCGTCGATCTGGATTGTTTTTCTTGTTCCAAAGTTTTTCATAATAGTGTGGTTTTAGATTGTTGTTTTGATTACAGTACGAATATACTATATATATATACTAATTTGGCATTTTTAAAATCGACAAACTTAAAGATCATTATCTTAAATTTATTTTATTAATAACTTTTCCCATGCTTGTCCAATTTTTCGTAACCTTACAGGATATGGTAATTTTATCCCCTTTATTCCCTAATTGCTTCCCATCGTATTGAAAAATATTATTTTCACTATCGACTAACCGTTGCGCCATTCCCCATTCGGTTTCCCAATTCGATACAATAGTCAACTTCCTTTCAACTTTTACAGTATCAACAGGTAAGGCTGGATTTGTATTTTTTTCGTTTTCCTCTAAAATTAAAATTTTTGATAATTCACCATATTCGCTAAGCTCATCAGCTAGCAATTTACTTTTAACATACATATTTTTGGATGCCCAAAACAAATATTTAGGGTCAATATCAAAAACCTCAGCCGCTGTTTTCCCTGAATATTTACCAAAAGGAAAAGTATTGCTTTGTCGACGTGATCCACATAATTCATCAACATCAATTTCAATCAGATATCTACCTATTTTTTTACGAGCCTTTAAAATAGCTTCATCTAAATCAATAGCTAAATTCCCTAAATAAGTATCTTTTGCATACTTAGTAAAAACTTTGGGGATAGAATACATTACGAACATCACATCTTTAGAACCTTCAGATTGGCCAGATGTGATTATAAATCTACGAGTTTCATGTATTTCACCTTTTAGCATCTCCGTGAAATCTATGTCACTGGTTTTAAAGTTTGCTAAAGTTGGCATAAGCTTAGTTTTTTGTTAAACAATATTCAAATGTACTATATATATACTAATTTGTCAACAAGAAAAGTGTTAAATCTTCACTCCTTAAATGTTAAATCTTTTTAATGTAGTATGCCTATAAACACTAGTATACTACACACCTCTATATAATAGGCCCGTATATAGTCAATCTTTCTATGTAGCTTATTCAGTACTAAGATGTACATATGCATATATCTTAATATATAGAGGTACATACACTTAAATATAGAGTTTATCAATATACTATGTAATTTTAGAAATATGGAATAAATAAGATAAAAGCAATTTGGCACTAAAAACAACCCTATAAGATAATACCATATACATACCCCCTTATATATAAAAGATAATATAAGAATAAAAAGAGATTAGTGAATTTAAGAATAAAAACGCCTTTTTGGCGGTGCCTCAGCCCGACCCACACACCAGCATTGGCACAGGAATAAAAACATAGGCTAGTGCGGCCTTGTAGAGGGGGCCCGGTTGGATCCTTTATATAAGGTAATATACTATGTACGAATTATAAGCGATTAAGAGTTGGGGAACTTCCTGGTACTGGAGGAAAGAAAAGGATCCGGTATGCAATGGATCGGTATGTAATAAGAGAAAGAGAAAGAAAGGGCCTATATTACTTAGTTTTTGATTGATTTAAGCTTGATAGAGGGACTAACATATGAGGGGTGGACAAATAGAACTTTGAGAAGCACCCCCCCCCTCAATCGCTGCTAGGAATAACGGTTTGGGGGTGGC